>DATHJG010000741.1:0-3286 GCA_035489875.1 Solirubrobacteraceae bacterium
GGGGGATGGACGCCGAGCTGGCCGACCTCGCCACCGGCGAGCGCGTCCCCGCGCGCGAGCGCCTCGCGGCCCTGCTCGGCGAGCTGGCGCCGGTGGCCGAGCGGCTCGGCTGCGCGGCTGAGCTGGCGTCCGTCGAGCGTCTGGCCGCGCGGAACGGCGCGGTCCGCCAGCGCGAGGCGGCTGCCGATGGCGGCGTGCGCGCCGTCGCCGCGTGGCTCGCTGACGCGTACGTGCCCAGCGCCGACTACGTCGTGGCCGCACCGGGAAGGTAGTCGCCGATGGCGATCGACGACACTGGGAACCGGCGCGCCCGGCTCGCGACGAGGCGCGCCGGCAGGGCGATCGAAGACACGGAGAGCCAGCTCGCGACGAGGGGCGCCGGCGCGACGACCGGCGGGTCGATCGATGACACGGGGAGCGGGCTCGCGACGCCGGGCGCGAGCGCGACGGCCGGGGCGATCGGGGTCCCCGCCCCGCGCGGTCAAACCTCACGGGCGCTGCTCGCCGCCCTGCGCGAGCCGCCGCATCGCCTGCCGCCGATCGCGCTCCCCGACGCGCCCGACCCGCTCGCCGACGAGGATCTCCAGCTCGCGCTGTACTGCTGCTACGAGCTGCACTACCGCGGGCTGCCCGGCGTCGACGAGCGCTGGGAGTGGTCGCCGTCGCTGCTCGCCCTGCGCGGGGCGCTCGAGCACCGCTTCGAGGCCGCGCTGCGCGCCGCGGTCGGGCCGGTCGGCCAGCCGCCCGCGCCGGAGGAGATGGACGCCGCACTGCGGGCGATCGAGGACGCCGACGACGCGCCCTCGCTCTCCCGCCACGTCGAGCGGCACGCGACGCTCGAGCAGGTGCTCGAGTTCCTGGTCCACCGCTCGGCCTACCAGCTCAAGGAGGCCGACCCGCACTCGTGGGCGATCGCCCGGCTGAGCGGTCCGCCGAAGGCCGCGCTCGTCGAGATCCAGGCCGACGAGTACGGCGGCGGGCGGCCGGAGCGCGTGCATGCGCAGATGTTCGCCGACGCGATGGCGGCGGCCGGGCTCGACCCCCGCTACGGCGCGTACCTCGACCGCATCCCGGCGCCGACGCTCGCCACGGTCAACCTGATGTCGCTCTGCGGCCTGCACCGGCGCCTGCGCGGAGCGATCGTGGGCCACCTCGCGCTGTTCGAGATGACGTCCTCGATCCCCAGCCGCCGCTACGCGGCGGGCCTGCGCCGGCTCGGGCTCGACGATCCCGCCGCCACCGCGTTCTTCGACGAGCACGTCGAGGCCGACGCCGTCCACGAGGCGATCGCCGCCGTCGACCTCGCGGGCGGCCTGGCGCGCCAGGAGCCGGAGCTGGCCGGCGACATCCTGTGGGGCGCCCGGGCGCTCGTGGCCGTGGAGGGTCGCTGGGCGCGCTGGCTGCTGGGCGCGTGGGAGCGGGGCGAGTCGTCGCTGCGCGCAACCTAAATGGGTCAGACCCGGTTTAAGTTTCCTAGCGCCGTTGCTCGCCGCCGCTCGGCGCCGTGAAGCGGACGAGCTTGTGCGTGCCGTCGCAGAACGGCCGCATCCGGGACTTGCCGCAGCGGCAGAGCGCGACCGTCTCGCGGCCGGCGTCGATCTCGCGCCCCTCCTGATCCACGAGCCGGAACGGGCCGCGGACGAGCAGCGGGCCGTCGCGGTAGGGCGTGATCGTCACGCGGTCATCGGGCATCGCGGATGCCGTACCCGGGACGCCGGGGTCTCAGGCGGCGCGGCGCAGCGGCGCGATGCCGCGCGAGAGCAGCGAGCGCGGCGCGTCGCTGACCAGCGGCTCGAGCGCGGCCTGCGGCATCCCGGCTGCGGCAAGCACCTCGAGCGCCTGCGTGAGCTGCGGCGGGCGGGTCGCGCCATGAGCGTCGGATGAGATCAGGTCCGCGTTCCCCGACCGCAGCAGCTCGATCCCCCAGACGCGCGCATCGCTGCCGTGCCGGCCGGTGAGCGAGGACGCGTTGACCTGCAGCAGCGCGCCGGCCGCGCGCTCCGCCGCCACCGCGCCGTCGGCGAGCATGAGCTCCGCGCAGCGCTCCGGGTGGCCGATCAGCGTCCCGAACCCGCGCGCCCGCAGCTCCGCGGTCGCGTCGAGGAACCCGGCGGCGTCGCCGAGCAGCGGCGCCTCGATCAGCACCCAGCGACGGCCGGGCGGGCCTTGGCCGATCGCGTCGAGCTGCCGGTCGCTCAGCGCGGGCAGGTCGTCGTGCGCCAGCTCGGCTCCCGCGCGGACCTCGAGCGCCACGCCGGCGGCGTCGAGCGCGTCCTGCACCTCGCGCACGCGCGCCGGCACCTCATCGAGGATGCCGGCAGCGAGCAGGTCGCGCACGTGCGGCGTCACCGTCACGACCGACGTGCCGTCGGCCACGGCGAGCCGCGCGAGCTCGACGGCGTCGTCGAGATCGAGCGGGCCGTCGTCGACGTCGGGCAGCAGATGGAAGTGGAGCTCGGCGCGTCGCACGTCCCTCTTACCGTGACACACGAGCCGGCACGCGCTGCGACCGCGGCGTGAACGAGCACCAACCTTGCCACAACCTTGTCAAGGTTCGCTATCTTGCTTCGGGATGCGCGACTACCTGGCTGCCACCCGCGAACGAGTCGTGATCTTCGACGGGAGCATGGGCGCGACGCTCGAGCAGTTCGACCTCTCGCTCGAGGACGACTACAAGCTCCCGGGCCGCGCCCACGAGGCGCTGGTCCTGAATCGCCCCGACGTCATCCAGGACCTGCACGAGTCGATGGTGCAGGCCGGCGCGGAGGTCGTGGAGACCGACACGTTCCAGGCCTCGCGGATCAAGCTCGACGAGTGGGGGCTCGGCGAGCACACGTACGAGATCAACCGCAAGGCGGCCGAGATCGCGCGCGCCGCGATCGGCGAGCAGCGCTTCGTCGCCGGCTCGATCGGCCCGACCGGCTTCCTGCCCGCGTCCGACGACCCGACGCTCGGCAGGATCACGTTCCGCGAGCTGGTCGCGGTCTTCGAGGAGCAGGCGCGCGGCCTCGTCGACGGCGGCGCCGACCTGCTGATCATCGAGACCGCGCAGGACATCCTCGAGGTCAAGGCCGCCGTCTTCGGCGCCCGCGCCGCGATGGAGGCCGTGGGGCGGACCGTCCCGATCCAGACCCAGGTCTCGCTGCTGCCCAACGGCGGGAAGATGCTGCTCGGCACCGACAGCGCGGCGGTGCTCGCGACGCTCGAGGCGCTCGAGGTCGACGTGATCGGCCTCAACTGCTCGACCGGCCCCGAGGACATGCGCGACGCGATCCGCTTCCTCGGC
>DATHJG010000742.1:0-3120 GCA_035489875.1 Solirubrobacteraceae bacterium
CCGAAGTCGCGCTCCACCCGCACGTAGTACGGCTCGAGGTCCTCGTAGGTGAGCGGCCAGTCGTCGGCCACGCCGTCGAGCGTCCGCACGCGGAAGTCCGACGGCATGTTGCGCTGCCACTGCGCGGCGTACACGATCGTGCCGCCGCCGACGCCGTTCCACATCAGCGCGGTGATGTCGGACTCGGAGTCGTCGATCGGGTAGTCCGCCGGGCTCCTGCGCTGGTTCGGATCCCACGGCCAGTCGCGCGTGGCGGTGATGTCGAAGTCGGGCGACTCCGGCCGGGCCTTGGAGTAGTCCGGCCAGTCGCCCTGCTCGAGCACGGTGACGCGGAAGCCGTCCTCGGCCAACCGCTTGGCGGCGACGGCGCCGGACGGCCCCGCGCCGACGATCAGCACGTCGGGGTCGGGGCGGGTGGGGATCTGCATCAGTACGGGTACTCGACCTGGCCGCGCTGGACGCTGATCCAGCGCGTCTCGGTGAACTCCTCGAGGTTGGCGTCGCCGCCCGCGCGGCCGCCGAGACCCGACGCGCCCAGGCCGCCGAACGGCGCGTGCGCCTCGTCCAGGCACGTGGAGTCGTTGACGTGGACCATGCCGGAGCGCAGCCGCTCGGCGAGCCGCTGGCCGCGGTCCAGATCGCCGGTGACGACAGCGTTGACGAGCCCGTAGGGCGTGTCGTTGACGAGCGCGACCGCCTCATCCTCGGAGTCGACCGGGATCACCGGGGCGATCGGAGCGAAGATCTCCTCCCGCCACAAGTCGGAGTCGAGCGGGACGTCGACGACGACCGTCGGGCGGAAGAAGAGCCCGTCGGCACTGCCGCCCTCGACGACCTTCGCGCCGGCGGCGACGGCCGCGTCGAGCATCTTCTGCGCGCGGTCGCGCTGGGTCTCTGAGACCATCGGGCCGAGCCCGACCCCGTCCTCGCTCGGGTCGCCGACCGTGATCGCGGCGGCCCGCTGCGCGAGCGCCTGCACGTAGCCGTCGTAGAGCGGGCGGGCGACGATGTGGCGCCCGGCCGTGATGCACGTCTGGCCCTGGTAGTGGTAGGCCGACCAGGCGCCGATCATCGCCGCGTGGTCGACGTCGGCGTCGTCGAGCACGACGAGCGCGTTGTCGCCGCCCAGCTCGAGCGAGCAGTGCTTGAGCTCGCGGCCGGCGACCTCGGCGATCTGGCGGCCGGTCTTCGTCGAGCCGGTGAAGTGGATCATCGCGACGTCCGGGTGGGCGACGAGCGCCTGGCCGAGATCGACGCCGCCGGGCACGACCTGGAGCAGCCCGGCCGGCAGGCCGGCGGCTGAGAAGAGCTCGGCGAGCAACAGTCCGCCAGCGATCGGCGTCTCGGGCGACGGCTTCAGCACGACCGCGTTGCCGAGCGCGAGGGCCGGCGCGAGCACGCGCATGCCGAGGATCAGCGGGAAGTTCCAGGGCGTGAGGCAGCTCACGACGCCGCGCGGGATCCGCTCGGCGATGCTGACGCGCGTCGGGTTGTGCGACGGGATGACCTGCGCGATCGGGCGCGAGGTCAGGCCCGCGGCCTCGAACAGCTCGTTGGCCGCGCCGCCGACCTCGTACTCGGCCTTGCCGCGGATGGAGCCGGTCTCGCGGACGAGCAGCGTCGCGATCTCGACCGCGCGGCGCTGCAGCTCGGCGGCGGCGGCGCGCAGCACGCCGGCGCGGACGTCGTAGGGCTCGGCCGCCCACCCGGGCTGCGCGGCCTTCGCGGCGCGCACGGCGGCATCCAGGTCGGCCGCGGACGCGACGCCCACGGTCCCGAGCGGTTCCTGCGCGGCCTTGTCCAGCACCGTCAACGTCCCGCCGCCGTCGGGGTCGCGGAACGCGCCGTCCACGAAGATCCTGCCATCCCACGTGGCGCGCTGCTGAAGCTCCTGCATCGGTTCCTCTCCTCCTCGATCCGCGACGGGCCCGGGCGCCTGCGGCAGCGCATGGACAACGTTTGCCACACAGTAAGAAGGCGGTATTGCGGTGTCAAGGCTGGCGCCGGATTCGCGCGCGTGGCAAACTCGCGCCGGGATGGCGTCGCTCGCGGACATCAGCCGGCGCGCCGGCACCTCGGTGGCCACGGCGTCGCGCGTCCTGAACGGATCGACGCATCCGGTCTCCGAGGCGACGCGCGCCCGCGTGCTTCAGGCGGCGGCCGACCTCGGGTACGCGCCGAGCGCGCTCGCCCAGGCGCTGGTCACCCGCTCGAGCCGGATCATCGGCGTGATCGTCAACGACATCGTCGACCCCTACTTCGCCGAGATCGCGCGCGGCGTCGAGGACGTCGCGGGGCGGATGGGCCACCTGGTGATGGTCTGCAACGCCGACCACCGGCCGGAGGCGGAGATCGAGTACGTCCGGGCGCTGCGCGACTACCACGCGGACGGGCTCGTGTTCGCGGGCAGCGGGGCGCCGTCGGCGACGGCGGCGAACGCGGAGCTGGCCACGCAGGTCGAGGCGGCGCGGGCGCGCGGCGCGCGGGTGGTGGCGCTCGCGCGGCGCGACTTCCCGGCAGTCCACGTCGGCGTCGACAACGCGGCGGCGGCGTACGACGTGACCGACTACCTGATCTCGCTCGGCCACCGCCGGATCGCGTTCGTCCAGGGACCGGCCGAGCTGTACACGAGCGGCGAGCGGCTGGCCGGCTTTGCCGACGCGATGGCCGCGGCGGGGCTGGCCGACGACCTGCGCTTCGACGGCGGGTTCGACTTCGAGGCGGGCGTCGCCGCGGGCCGCCGGCTGCTCGCCTGCCGGCCGCTGCCGGAGGCGGTGTTCGCCGCCAACGACGAGGCGGCGATCGGCGTCCTGACCGCATTCCGCCACGCGGACGTCGACGTGCCCGGCCAGGTCTCCGTGGCGGGGATCGACGACACGCGCCCGGCGCGGTTCGTCGAGCTGACGACGGTCAACCTGCCGCTCTACGACCTCGGCGCAGTGGCCGCGCGCCACATCCTGGCGGGCCCGGGCGAGCCGCAGGACGACGTCGTGCTCGCGCACCGGCTCGTGCCGCGTCGCTCGACGGCGCGCCGCGCGTCGGTCTCGTGATCCGCTGCGGTCGAGTGTCGTGAACGTCTCGCGATGCGAGACATTCACGACACTCGGCGGGTGTGGAGTG
>DATHJG010000743.1:0-3270 GCA_035489875.1 Solirubrobacteraceae bacterium
TCATGCCGCCGGCGTTGCCGCACGCGGCCACCGTCCCGCCGTAGCGGGTGGTCGCGCACACGTTGGCGAGCGTCTGCCCGCCCACGGCGTCGACCGCTCCGGCCCAGCGCTCCTTCCCGAGCGCCTTGCCCGGCTCGGACAGCTCGGCGCGATCGATGATCTCGGCCGCACCGAGCCTGCGCAGATGCTCGCCCTCGGCCGTGCGCCCGGTGGACGCCACGACGCGGTACCCGAGCTTCGCGAGCACCGCGATGGCCACCCCGCCGACGCCCCCGTTCGCGCCGGTCACGAGGATGTCCCCGTCGCCGGGCAGGATGCCGCGGTCCTCGAGCGCCAGGATGCAGAGCATCGCCGTGAAGCCCGCGGTGCCGATCTGCATCGCCTGCAGGCTGGTGAAGGGCTCGGGCAGGGGCACGAGCCAGCCGCCGTCGAGCCGCGCGCGCTGGGCGAGGCCGCCCCAGTGGCTCTCCCCGATGCCATATCCGGTCGCGAGCACCTCATCGCCCGGCGCGTAGTCGGGATGTGCCGAGTCCGTCACCTTCCCGGCGAGGTCGATACCGGCCACCATCGGGAGCGTCCGGGCGATCCGCGCCGTTCCCGTGATGGCCAGCGCGTCCTTGTAGTTGAGCGAGGAGAACGCGACGTCGACGCTGACCGAGCCCGCAGGCAGATCGCCGTCGTCGAGCTGCGCAAGCCGTCCTTTCGGCCCGCCTTCCTGCTCGTCTATCAGCACGGCGTTGAACACGGCGCTGCATTCATACCGCCTCAGTCGCCGGCAGTCACCCTCCTCGGCCCGGGGAGACCAGTCCCGACTCGTAGGCGAAGATCACGGCCTGGACGCGGTCGCGGGTCTGGAGCTTCATGAACACCCGCCTGACATGCGACTTGACGGTCGTTTCCTCGACCGTGAGCTCGGCGGCGATCTCGCGGTTGGAGAGGCCCTGCGCGATCAGCTCGAGGACCTCGCGCTCGCGGGGCGTCAATTCGTCGAGCTGTGGGTTGGCGCCCTCGCCGATCACCGGGTGGCGGGCGACGCGATCGATCAGCCGCTGGGTGACCGAGGGCGAGAGCAGCGCCTCGCCGGCGGCGACGGTGTGGATCGCCGCGATCAAGTCCTCGGGTGAGCTGCGCTTGAGCAGGAAGCCGCTCGCGCCGGCGCGCAGGGCGCCGAGGATGTATGAGTCGTCCTCGAACGTGGTCAGGATCATCACCCTCGAGGCCGGGGCCACGGCGAGCAGCTCGGCGGTGGCAGCGATGCCATCGAGCTCGGGCATCCGCACGTCCATGAGCACGACATCGGGGCGGGCGTGGCGGGCGCGCTGGACCGCGACCCGCCCGTCGGCGGCCTCCTCGACGACCTCGATCCGCTCGTCGCTCGACAGCACCGCACGCAGGCCCTGGCGCATAAGGTCGTCGTCGTCGACGATCATCACCCGCACCGTCGCGCTCATCGGCCCTCATACCCCACGCGGTCGTAGGGAAGCACCGCTCGGACCCGGAAGCGCCCGTTCTCGGCCCTGGCCTCGAACGCGCCACCGAGCAGCGTCGCGCGCTCGCGCATTCCGACCAGTCCGAAGCCGCTACCCTCGGCTCGGCGGCCGGGCGCAAGGGGGTTTGTGACCGTGAGTTCGAGCCGCTCGGTGCCGCGGTCGACGACGATCTCGGTGCTCCCCCGTCCATGTCGGGCGGCGTTCGTGAGCGCCTCCTGCGCGATCCGGTAGGCGGCGTGATCGACCGGCCGCGGGATCGCCCGGCCGGGAGCGCCGCGGACGACCAGCTCGAAGTCCAGGCCGCCGTCGCGGTGACGGTCGACGAGCGCGGTGATCGCCTCGGTTCCGGGAAGCGGCGCCGTGGCCGCCGCCTCACCTTCGCGCAGGGCGGCGACGATCCGGTCGATGTCGGTGAGGGTCTCGCGCGCGACCTCCTCGATCGCCTCGAGCGCGCGCCGCGAGCGCTCGGGGTCGCGCTGGTGGAGAAGCCTCGCAGCGCCCGCTTGAACCAGGACGTTGTTGATCGCGTGGCCCGCGGAGTCGTGGAGATCACGGGCGATCCGGGTGCGCTCCTCGGCGATCCGAAGCCGCTGCTCTTGCTCACGTAGCTCCTCTTCCTCGGCTGCGCGGATGCGGCCGCTGCGGAGCCAGTCGCCGATCAGCCAGCCCTTGGCCCAGATCAGCACCGGAAGGACGTGCTCCGGGGGGGTGAGCGCGTAGTCGTCGGAGTTGAGTCCAAGCGCGGCCGTCCCCATGGCTCCCTGGACCGCATAGCCGGCCGCCGCGAATCCGATCGGGAGCCAGACGTAGCCGCGGTCTTGAGCGCTGGCGAAGGTGTAGAGCATGACGGCCGGACCGAGGTTGACGTTGGCGGCATAGCCGAGGGCGGTAAGCGCTACCCCAGCCGCCAGGGTGAGCGCAAACGCGGGCCACGGCGCGCGGCGGCGGAAGAGCAATGGCGCCGCGACGAGGAGGCACAGTGCCGCGCCCAGACCGTCCGGCTCGGTGGCGACGCCCTCGTATTCGCCGAAGCCCAGGCTGCGGAACTGAAAGAGGGTGAACCAGAGGACGAACAGCGCCATACCGACATCGGTCAGACGCTCGCGCCGGGGATGGTTGAGGCTCGGGATCTTCATCGTCATCTCGCGGTCGCTGCGGAGGTCCCGCTCGATCGCAGCGTACGGCTCACAACCGGAGCCACGGAACCTCCCGTAGGAGGATGCCCGTCCTCCCACGGGAGGACGGGCAAGTTCATCACGGGGGGCGTTTTCGCGCCGCCCGCTCGCGCTTAGGGTGCGCGCCAATGACCAACGCAGCCGCATCTCAGCCGTCGGGAGGCCGCGCCGGGCGCGCCCTCGGAGCCCATACCAACTGGGTCCTCGCACACAAGCGCGATTCCGGTCTCGCTGCTCGCCGTGCTCGGGCTGACCGCGATCGCCGACGTCTCGTTCTACGGGACGGGCGCGATCGCCTGGATGGTCGCCGACGAGAAGATCCCGTCATGACGGCGACCGCGAGGGAGATCCTCCAGGAGGCGCGCCGGATCTACGAGGCGGACGGCGTCGTCGTGCCGGTCGACGCGGACGTGCCCGAGGGCTGCGTCTGCGCGCTGACCGCGGTCGACAGGGCCGTGGCCAGGATGTGCCCGGTCGCGTCCGAGTGGGCGGGCGAGGCCGACGAGGCGTACCGGCTCGTCGACGACTGCATCGGCGGCGGCAGCGCGTGGGGCGTGATGGTCGCCGGAGCGGAGTCCCGCGAGCGCGTGCTGGCCGGATACGCG
>DATHJG010000744.1:0-2083 GCA_035489875.1 Solirubrobacteraceae bacterium
ATCCCACCGCGCAGGATGCCGGCGCCACTGACCCTCGCGACCCCAACAGCCACCGCGGGGTCGGGCCGGACACGTCGTTGTGCGTCGTGACGCGATCTTCACGTCGGCTCTCGGGATCTTCATGCGGTCTTGACGGCGCCGGGATTAGCGTCCTTGTCATGTCCGCTCTTCCCCACCTGCTCCGCGAGCGCCACGTGCGGGGGATTCGGGAGCGCGTGCGCGCCGGGTGGGCGCGCGAGGACGTCACCCGCATGCTTGCCGAGGGGGACGACCCCGGCGTCAGCCCTCGGCTGCAGTCGCGCGCGGACCGCCTCGTCAGGTCAGCGTCCCGTGCCAAGCTCGCCGCTGGGCTGGAACGGGTCGTGGCAACGGTCGACACGCCCGCGGCCCCGCTGAGCGCCGCGATTGCCGTGCGCCGCCGTCCGGTGCGCGGCGCGCGCCACGAGCTGATGCGCCTGGCGGGCGAGCTGCGCCACATGCGCGATCCGCGGCCGCGCGGCGTCGCCATGGCGGAGGTCCTGCTGACCGATCCCTCCAGCCCGCTCTATACCGCCTCCTCGAGCGACGAGGTCGCGCGCGCGGCACTCGACGCGGCGGACAGCATGCGCGCCTCCTGAGCGCGCCGGCAACGGTGACCCCATGCCGTCTCACGACCCCAACCGGTGTCCCTCATGCGGCGAGCGCGTGACGTCGTTCGCCGCCGGGTGCGCGCTCTGCGGCGCCGATCTTGACCCCCGTCGTTGGCAGCCGCGTCCTTCCCTGCTGCAGCAGCTCATCGCCCGCGGCCGCCTTCCAGGCGGGGGCCACGGCGGCTCTGGCACGGTCGATGACGAAGCAGACCCTGCCGGCGTGGTCGCCGTAGAAGTAGGCGAGGAATGCGACACAGGCGCCGACGTAGGTCGTGCCGATCGCAGCGAGGAGGAGGCCGTCGGCCAGGAAGAGCGCCGTCCAGGCGAGCTGGTAGGCAACGAAGAACGCTTCCGCGAGCACGTAGGGCCAGTGGACCTTGACGGTGTAGCGCCGCTTCGCCTCCGAGCGGGGCGAACCCGTGACGGAGGCGGCCTTCGGGGTGCGCTCGAACTCGCTGTGCAATGTGCCGAAGAGTCCTTCGGTGAAGGCGCTGAACTGGTGCGGGAGCATGCCGGTGTTGATGACGACGTAGGGCACGACGCGCGCGAAGCGTCGCCGGAACGTCGCCATGCTGAGCCGCTCCGGGTAGGTGTGCTTGGTCTCGAGCGACGCGACGGTCGTCGCCACGAGCAGCCACAGCACCGTCGGCAGGAGGTACAGCGCGACGCCGGCGCCGGTGCCGAGAGCGCCGAACCACAGATCGGTGAAGATCAGGACGGGCAGCATGGTCACCCACAGCGCCCACGCCGGCCACTGCCACGAGATGCACATGTGGTACACGAACGCGAGGCGTCGGACCGAGGAGCACCGGAACCCGAACAGCAGCGTCCGCAGGTGCAGCCGCTGGAGCTGCACCCAGCCCTGGGTCCACCGCTTCTGCTGCGCCTTGTAGGTAGTCCGGGGGTGGCACGAAGTCGGCGTCGAAGATGACGACGAACTCGGCGTCGATCTCGCTGCGACCGGCCTCCAGCGCCCCGGCCTTGTAGCCCCGGCGATCGGCGCGCCGCCGCACGTGGCAGTCGACGCCGGTCGACGCACGCACCTCGGCGCATGCCCGGTCGACGAGTCCCCGTGTGTCGTTGTCGGTCGAGTCGTCGAGCACCTGCACGCTGAGGCGATCGACCGGCCAGGTCATCGCGCTCGCGGCCTCGATCACGCGTCGCGCGACGGCATGCTCGTTGAACATCGGGAGCTGGACGCACACCGTGGCACCTTTCACGCGGCGGCGTCGAGCGCGTAGCCCATCCCGCGCACGGTGGCGATCCGCTCCTTGCCGAGCTTGCGCCGCAGGTAGCCGACGTAGACGTCGACGATGTTCGAGCCCTGGTCGAAGTCGTAGCCCCACACGTGCGACAGCAGCTGCTCGCGGGTCAGGACCTGCCCGGCGTGACGCAGGAACACCTCGGCCAATGCGAACTCGCGGGCGGTCAGTTCGACGACGCGGTCACCGACG
>DATHJG010000745.1:0-2602 GCA_035489875.1 Solirubrobacteraceae bacterium
TACTACCGGCTCACCGCCGGAGCGCTCGACGCCGTGTCGGGATTCTTCGCCGCCGCCTGAACTCCCGCTGAGTTGCACGGTTCCGCGCGTTGAGGGCGCCCCGCACCCCCGGAAGACTGCAACTCACCAGGTCTCGGCGCCCGCCAGGGTGGTGGGGGTGGGGCGGTAGTCCAGGGCCGTGCGCGCGGCCGTCAGGTCGAGGGTGCGCTCGAGCCCGAGTTGCGACACCGCGTAGCGCGTGAGCCGCGGGCGCCGTCCGGTCACGCGCGCCGCCGATTCGAGCGTCCCTCCCAGTACGAACGCCGCACGGTAGGGAATCGACACCAGTCGCGCCGTGACGCCGCGCCGCTCGAGGAACTCCCGCAGCACCACCGACAGCAGCACGGGCACATCGTCGGCGATGTTATAGGTCCCGCGCGGCGAAGCCGGATCGAGCGCCCGCCGCACCGCGAGCACGAGGTTGTTCACGTGCGTGAGGCTGTGCCGCACCTCGGCGCCGTCGGGCAGCACGAGCCGGCCGCGCCGCACGCCCGCGAGAATCCGCGGCAGCAGGGTGGTGTCGCCCGGCCCGTACACGGCGTGCGGCCGCAGGATGACGGCGTCGGTGCCGGCCAGTTCGAACTCGGCGAGCGTCTTCGTCTCCGAGTACGCGCTCAGGAACCGTCGCACCGGGGCCGCGTCCTCGGTCACCTCGACGCTCGGCGTGAACGCGTCGTAGACGCTCGAGGTCGACAGGTGCACGACCCGCGCGTCGGGAAACGACCGGACAACCGCACGCGTCCCGTCGCGGTTGACCCGCAAGGCCGCCTCGTGCGAGGTCCAATCGTCGGCGAGCGCGGCGCAGTGTACGACCCCCTCGAAGTCGCGGTCGGCGCGCAGCGGGCCGGTGGTCAGGTCCCAGTACCGGTATCGCGCCCGCGGATGCGACCACCCGTCGGCACGCCGCCCGAACGCGACGACCTCGTGATCGGCGTCGGCGAGGGCGGTCGCGACGGCTCCGCCGACGAAACCGCTGGCCCCGGTGACCGCGATCCTCACGGTGCCATTCTGGCGAACCCGGCGAGGGATGCGGCGAGCGCACCGCGATCGAGCTTGCGACCGCGACCCGAACGCGGCAGCCCTGGGATGGCCACCACGGCATCCGGAAGCACCCCCGCATCGATCAGTCCCGGCAGCGCCCGGGCGACGGCCGCGACGAGCGGGTGCGCGGTCGTCGCGGCGGCGGGCGGATCGTCGGCCGGGACCACGACGACGACGATCCGGTCATCGCCGATCGGGTCGGGGATGCCGACCATGGCGACGTCGGCGACCCCCGGCAGCCCGGCGATGACCGGTTCATACAGGCCCGGGTAGACGTTCTGGGTGCCGCGGATGAACATGTCCTTGCGGCGACCCAGCAGGATGAGGTGATCGCCGTCGGGCCCGGGCTCGATGCGCGCGAGGTCTCCGGTCGGCAGCTCGGCGAGCGGATGCTGCGGCAGGTCCGCGAGGTATCCGCGGGCGAGACCGCGGCCGCTCAGCACCAGCTCGCCGTCGACGACCCGTGCCGAGACGCTCGGGACGAGACGCCCGACCGCGTCGCCCACGGTCGCGTCGCCTCTGGTCAGTGCCGCCAGCTTCTCGACGCCATCGGCGATCGCCACGGGAAGGATCTCGGTCATCCCGTAGACCGTGCGGATGCGGGCCTCCGGGAACCGTGCGAGGGTCCGCTCGAGCAGGGGTCGAAGCACCGGCGCCCCGCCGAGGACGATCGTGTCGAGGTGCCGTGGCGTCAGCTCGGGTCGCGCGTCGAGCGCGCGCAGGATCGCGTCCAGCGCCGCCGGCACCGCGAACAGCAGCTCGGCCTCGGGAAGTACCGCCAGGTACTGTTCGGGGCGCGCGCCGGGGTTCGCGCCGTACGGCGGCATCGTCCAATGGGCGCCCGCGATGAGGGCCGGGATGCCGACCATGAGCTGGTCGGTGAGCACCCGGTGTCCGGGTCGGATACCGACCTCAGCGGCGAAGTCGGCGAGCCCGGCGCCGAGGCTCGCGCGGGTGTGCACGACGGCCTTGGGCGCGTCGGTGGTGCCGGAGGTGAAGATGATGAGGGCGTCCTGCACCTCCGCTGATTGAGTAGCCGCCGCGGGCGGCGTGTCGAAATCAGCATCCCGCGGCACGGTTTCGATACGGCCGCTCCGCGCCCTACTCAACCAGCGCAGCGGCAGCGCCGCCCGCGGCACCCCCGGCAACCACCGCCCCGCGTACACGTGCCGCGCGTCGGGCACCAACCGCCCGTACGGCGCGAGCTCGAGGCCGCGCCGCCGCGCGATCGGCCGGAACGGGCCCCACGACGCGAGGTGCAGCACCGACTCCGCGGCGACCCAGCGGGGCGCGGCGAGCGCCGCCCGCGCCCGGAACAGCGCCTCCCCCGCCCCGGGATCGGCGAAGACGACGGTGCCGCCCGCGTGCACGATCCCCAACGCCAGCACCACCGCATCCGGACCCGGCCGCACCGAGAACAGCACTCGCTCACCCGTGGCGAGTCCCTCATCCCGTAGCCCTGCCGCGACGGCGCGGATGCGCGCGGCCAACTCGCCGTAGCTCAGCGTGCGGCGGCCGAACG
>DATHJG010000746.1:0-2044 GCA_035489875.1 Solirubrobacteraceae bacterium
GACGCGGTGTCCGTGGGGAGCGGCTGGGGTTGCCTTGTGTGGACGGCCAGGGCGCCCCAGAGGCGCCCCTCGACAAGGATCGGGCTGCCGACCGAGGAGCTGATCCCGACGTCCCGGATGAAGGCCGAGATCGGCCCGGGAACGTCGGTCCAGTCGTCCACCCGGGCGGGTCGGCGTGTCTCCGCGATCATCGTCGTCGGGTCGCCTGCCTCGGTCGACCAGCGATCGGGGAGCGCCGGGTGCTCGCCCACCGCCGCCCACGCGGCCACGGGCGTCACCGTGCCATCTGGCTCGTAGCGGATCATCCCCGCGAGGTCCGCGCCGAGCAGCCGGCCGACCTCCTCGGTGACCGCGCCGAAGAGCTCGCCCTGCGGCCCACCCCGCGCGACGAGCGTCGCCACCCGCCGCAACGCCGCCTGCTCCTGGGCGAGCCGGCCCGCCTCCATCCGCGCGTCGGTGTTCGAGATCGCCGTCGCGACCAGCTCCGTGAAGGCGGCGATCCTCGACTCGGTGTCCGCCGGGAGCGGCCGGTCGTCCTTCGACGACGCGATCATCACGCCCCAGAGGCGCTGGTCGACGACGACCGGGGCGCCGATCGACGCGCGCAGGCCCAGCTCCCGGCCGAGCGCGGCCGCACGACCGGTGGCGCTCTGGTAGCTCTGCATGCGTGCGGGGCGCCCGGTCCGCAACACGATGCCGGCGACGCTCTCGCCCTCGAGATCGACTCGCCTCCCGACCGGTATGTGCTCGCCCGTGGAGCCCCAGGCCGCGACGCCGGTCGCCGTGCCGTCGAGCTCGTAGCGCGCCATGTGCGTGGCGTCGACGCCGAGCAGCATGCCGACCTCACGCGCCACCGCCGCGAACACCTCGGGCGGAAGGACCCCGCGGGCGACCAGCGTCGCCACGCGCCGCAGCGCCGCCTGCTCGTCGGCGAGCCGGGCAAGCTCCTCCCGGCTTGCGGTGTTCGAGATCGCCGTGGCGACCAGCTCCGTGAACTCGGCGAGGCGGTCCTCGATCTGGTCGGGCAGCGGCTCGCGATCGGTCGAGTCGGTCGACATCGCGCCCCACACGTGGCCGTCGACGACGATCGGGGCGCCGGCGCACGAGCGGATCCCGGTCCTGCGCGCAGCGTCGGCGATCGTGCCGGGGAGGTCGGCGAAGTCGTCGATCCGCTCGGGGCGGCCGGTCTTCCGGACCTGGGCGCAGATCGTCGGGCCGTCGAGCGGCCAGCGGGTCCCGGGCTCGAACGGATGCGGATGCTCGCTCCAGGCGCCGAGCACGGTCGCCGTGCCGTCGGGCTCGTAGCGCCACAGCGCGACCAGCGGGAGGCCGATCACGCGGCCGACCTCCCTGGCGATCGCGGCGAATACGTCCGCCGACGCCGCTCCCCCGGCCACGAGCGTCGCGATCCGCCGCAGCGAGCCCTCGCGCGCCGCAAGCACGGCATCGCGCTCGCGCAGCATCCGCTCGGCCTGCAAGCGGTCCTCGATGTCGGTGAACGCGACGACCGCGCCACGGCGCTCCCGCATCGCGAGCGGCGCCGAGACGTAGGAGACCGGGAACATCGACCCGTCGCGCCGGAAGAACCAGTCCAGGTCGCTCGTAACGATCTCTCCCGTGGTCCGCGGGAGCAGCATGGGGCAGTCCGCGGCGGGGAACGGCGTCCCGTCCGGGTGCCGGTAGTGGATCGTCTCGTGCCCGCGCCGCCCGTACAGCTCGCGCGCGCTGTCATAGCCCAGCGCCGCGATCGCGGCGGGGTTGGCGAACCGGATCACGTCATCGGGATCCACGACCCAGATCGGCTGCGCCACCGTGTCCAGCACGGCGGCGAGGAAATCCTCGCTCCCGACCCTGAGGCCGGCCAGATCAGTCGGGGAATCAGCCACCGCATGCTCCCAGCGCGATCGAGTCTAGGCCCGGCAGACCTGTGGAAGTCAAGGTACTCCGAGCCGTCGCGGCCGCGTTCGGACACGTCACGGCCCCGCCGGCGCCTCGGGTGTGGTGACGTCGCCCGAACGTGCCGCTCCGACTGTGGTGGCGCGCG
>DATHJG010000747.1:0-2726 GCA_035489875.1 Solirubrobacteraceae bacterium
CGGGTCAACGTGACAATCGCTCGGCGACCCGCCCCCCAGCGGGACGAGTTGCACGTTGGCGGTAACTATTGCCGTCAACGTGCAAATCGCTCGCGAAACGGCGGCTTCCACGGAAGCGCGCTCCCACCCGCGCTCCCCTCAATGCTGCCGTTGACGTTCGCCGGCGTCGCCTGCGACGACCGCGGACGACCGAGCGCGACCGCGCCACACGACCCCGGACGTGGCGGTGCACGTGCTCGAGCCCGGCGGCAGCGTGGCGCTGCCGGAGTAGGATTCTCCGCCGCTTCAGTTTCGAAAGGACCCACCCGTGCACCGCCTCCCGCTTCTGCTGTTGATCGCCTCGCTCGCCCTCGGCGCCGCGGCGTGCGGCTCCGACGACGGGCAGCAGCCGGCGGCGGCGACGCCCGCGGCGGGGGCCGACGCGTGCGCGCCCGACCAGCTCGCGCTCACGACCGCGGGAACGCTGACCGTGGGCACCGACAAGCCCGCCTATCCGCCGTACTTCGAGGACGACGACCCGGCGAACGGCAAGGGCTTCGAGAGCGCGGTCGCGTACGCGGTTGCCGACCAGCTCGGGCTCGCGGCCGACAAGGTGAAGTGGACCGTCGTGCCGTTCAACTCCTCCTACGCCCCAGGCCCGAAGAAGTTCGACTTCGACATCAACCAGATCTCGATCTCGCCGAAGCGCGCGGAGCGCGTCGACTTCTCGACGCCGTACTACACGGCCCCGCAGGCGGTCGTCGCCCTCAAGTCCTCGCCGGCCGCGTCGGCGACGTCGCTGAGCGAGCTGGCCGACGACAAGCTCGGCGTCCAGGTCGGCACGACCAGCCTCGACGCGGTCAGCGAGCTGATCAAGCCGACCTCGCAGCCGCAGGTGTTCAACGACTCCAACGACACCGTCCGGGCGCTCAAGGCCAAGCGCGTGGACGCGATCGTCGTCGACCTGCCGACCGCGTTCTACCTGACCGCCGCCGAGGTGCCGGAGGCCAGCATCACCGGCCAGTTCGACGCCCCCGGCGGCGACGACTGGGGCCTCGTGCTGGCGAAGGACTCCGAGCTCACCCCGTGCGTCGATCGGGCGATCGAGAAGCTCAAGAGCTCGGGCGAGCTCCAGAAGATCACCGACAAGTGGATGGGCGGCCAGGCCGGCGCGCCCGAGCTGCGATAGCCGCCCCGCTTCCCCAGCCCTCGGAACGCCGCCTCGCCCGCGCGGCGGCACGGCGCCGGCGCACGGTCCGGCAGGTCGCGGTCTCCGCGGTGTCGACGGTCGCCGTGCTCGGCCTGCTCGTCGGGGTCGTGGTGACGAGCGAGGGCTGGCCGAACGTGCGCGAGACGTTCTTCAACTGGGACGACTTCGTCGACTCCTTCCCCGCCGTGCTCGACGGCTTCTGGCTCGACGTCCGGCTGTTCGTGATCGTCGAGGTCGCCGTGCTCGCGCTCGGCCTGGTGATCGCGCTGGCGCGCATCTCGCGGGCGCCGGCGCTGTTCCCGCTCCGGCTCCTCTCGGCCGTGTTCGTCGACGTGCTGCGCGGCGTGCCGACGATCCTGGTCGTCTACCTCATCGGCTTCGGGATCCCCGCGCTGATGCTGTCGGGGATGCCGAGCGATCCGGTCGTGCTGGGCGGGATCGCGCTCACGCTCGCCTACTCGGCCTACGTCGGCGAGGTCTACCGGGCGGGCATCGAGTCCGTGCACCCGAGCCAGCGGGCGGCGGCGCTCGCCGTCGGGTTGACGGAGGGCCAGGCGACACGCTTCGTCGTGCTCCCCCAGGCGGTCCGCCGCGTCGCGCCGCCGCTGCTCAACGACTTCATCTCGCTGCAGAAGGACGTCGCGCTCGTCTCCATCCTCGGTCCCTTGGAGGCGTTTCGCGTCGCGCAGATCGAGGCGGCGTCGAACTTCATCTACACGCCGCTGGTCGCGGCCGCGCTGCTCTACCTCTGCGTCACGGTACCGCTGGCGCGGCTGCTGTCCCGCTGGGAGCGGCGGCGCCAGCGATGAAGGCTGTACCACTTCGGCTTGGGCGGATCCCCGGGGCTGCGCCCGCGCTCGTCCTCCCACGCGCTCCGCGGAATCGGTATGACCTCGCGGTGCTCGGGGCGCGTGCGCAAGTCGTCGAGGTCGTACGCGAAGCTCGCATGAAGCAGTCGCTCGTCATCGCGCCGCGAGTACATCGTCTCGTCCAGGACAAGCGCGGCAGCACCAAGCAGCGTGCCCGTTCGGGCGCGAAGCTCGGCGAGTTGCCGTTCTTGCCGCTCGAACGATCGGACCGCGGTGTCAGAGAGCAACTCTTCGAGCGTCGTCATGTACGCGTATAAGTGCGCGAGCCCGAAAGTACGCCCCAGCCGTCCCACGGCGACGCTGGCGCGATGACCGACGTCCTCGAGCTGCGCGGCGTGACCAAGGCGTACGGCGACCGCGCCGTGCTGCGGGGGATCGACCTCACCGTGGCCGAGCACGCCGCGGTCGCGCTGATCGGCGCGTCCGGGTCGGGGAAGTCGACGCTGCTGCGCTGCATCGACCTGCTGGAGGAGATCGACGACGGCGACGTGCTGCTGGACGGCGAGGTCGTGACGGATCCCTCCGTGCGGCCCGATCGCGTGCGGCGGCGCCTCGGCATGGTCTTCCAGGGCTACAACCTCTTCCCGCACCTGAGCGTGCTGGAGAACGTCGTGCTCGCCCCGCGCCGGGCGCACGGCACCGCGCGTGCCGAGGCGGAGGAGCGGGCG
>DATHJG010000748.1:0-2064 GCA_035489875.1 Solirubrobacteraceae bacterium
CACGGGCTCGCGGTGAAGCCCGGCAAGCCGACGCTGCTGGCCGACTGCGGCGGCGTCCCGCTGGTCGGGCTGCCGGGCAACCCGCGCTCGGCGCTGGTCGTCTTCCGGCTGGTCGGCGTCCCGCTGGTGCGGACGGTCGCGGGGATCACGTCGCCGCCGCCGGCCCCGGCGGTGCGGGCGCGGCTGGGGCGTGACGTGCCTTCCGCGGCGGGGCGGCTCGACGTCGTGCAGGTCGCGGTCGCGGATGGGGTCGCGACGCCGCTGTTCGGCTCCTCGGCGCTGCTCGGGCCGATGGTGCGGGCGGACGGGTGGATCCGCGTCGCCGAGGCCGATACCGGGTTGGCGGCCGGAACCGAGGTGGAGGTCGAGCTGTACTGATCCGGAGACCGGCCTGTGGCTAGCTCCTCCCGTCCTCGGTTGATGACCGGCGGCGGTGGCCGAGCCGGCGGAAGCCGAGCATCTCGCCGTCGCCCGAGATCGTGACCTCGAACGTGCCGAGCACGTCCATCGTGCTCGGGACGCGCTCGAGCTCGAGCGCCTCCACCGTCACGACCCAGCGGTCGTCGCCGCCGCGGTTGAGGCCGGTGACGGTCTCGGCGGGCAGGCCCGTCAACTCCGACACCTGCCGCCTGGCCCGTTGGGCGAGTTCGCCGACCTGCACCTCACGGCCCTCCGGACAGGCCGTGGCCGGACAGCATCTGCTCGACGAGCTGCGCCTCCAGCGCCTCGGCGTCCTCGTCGCTGATCTCCCCGTTCGCGCGCTTGGCGTCGAGCTCCGCGAGCGCCCGCTGCGGCGACTCCCGCTCCGCCAGCTCGCGCTCCGCCTCGTCCGCGAGCACCTCGGCGACCCAGCGGACACCGCTCACGGGCGCGAGCGGCAACATCACGAGCGCGCGAAACAGGCCCATCACTCGTCGCCGCTCTCGAGCGACAGCTCCGAGAAGGAGTAGGCCGGCAGGGGCCCTCCGATCATCGCCCATCCTCCCGCGGCACCGGACTGGGCCGCTCGGCCCGCTCGCCGAGGGCGCCGAACACGTCGCCGAGCCGGTCCTTGCCCGCCTCGATCGCGTTCTCGGTCCTGCCGCGGGGGATGATGTCCCCGGCGCCCAGCTTGCGTCCGGAGTCCAGGTTGAGCCGGCCGACCGCCTCGGCATAGCGCAAGTAGGTGTCCACGCTCGCGACCACGATGCGCGCTTCGATCGTCAGCAGCTCGATCCCGACCAGCGAGACCCGCGCGTAGATGTCGATGACCACGCCCCGGTCGAGGATCAGCTCCAGGACTTCGCTGAGCGCGCCCCCGGAGGGCCGGCTGCTCGGAGGGGAGATGGCCATCGCCGTGGCTCACGTCTCCGCAACATGAGGCGCTCGCCGGCCGCTGCGGGCCAGCCCTGGAAACCCGGGGTGGGGTAGCCGCGTGAGTCCGCGCCGGACGCGCGCGACCGGTGCTCGCGAGCGGAGCGGACCGCTCGGCTCGGCTTCGCTCGCGTCAGGCGTGAGCGTCTCGTCCGGAGCCTGCTCCTCGCCCCCGCCGCCGCGGCGCACGATCGACGCCAGCTTGTCGCGCAAGATGACCGCGGCGGTGCCGATGAGCACCGCCACCAGTCCGGCGACCGCTCTCCTGATCGCGGCGCCGCCCGCGCGGCGCCGCGGCTTCCGTTCGACGAGCACCGCCACCAGTCCGGCGACCGCTCTCATGATCGCGGCGGCACGCACCCGGCGCCGCCGCTTCCTGTGAACGTGAGGCAGGTCGGGCAGCGCGGCGGTCACGCGAGCGATCGGCGTCGTGGGCCGGCGCAAAGATCGGATGGCACTGAACATCGGGACCTCCTACGAGCGTTGGCTGCCATGGATCGGTCCCACGGCCGGCGTGGCTAGCTGTCCGTGTCGCCGATCCCGAGCACGTCGGCGAAGACGAGCCAGCCGACGACCGCGCCTGCGAGGCCGAGCAGCGTCGGCGACGGTCGTGTCGTGGGTCCCGTCTCACGGTACGTGCGGCGATGGGCGCGCCGGCCCCGGGGACGCAGCGCTCGGCACGAATGGGCCAGTGCGATGGGCTCAGCCTCG
>DATHJG010000749.1:0-2420 GCA_035489875.1 Solirubrobacteraceae bacterium
CCCGTCGCGGCCGCCGGGGGACCGCTTTGGCCCCACCTTCCGGTTCACGCGCCGTCCGTTGCCGTGCCACTTGCCGTACCAGCTCTCGCGGCCGTTGCGGTCGGTGCGGATATACAGCCGCCCCGTCCCGTAGGAGCGGCGACCGGCCGTCATGGCCGTGCTCGATCGAGCTGCGGCGACGAGCTCGCGCGGTCGGTCGGGACGCGCGCACGCCCGGGCCAGAGAACAGGAGTTGAGGCCGATCGTCCTTGCATACCGAAAGCCGGTGGGTGTCGCGAGGGCCGATCTGTCGGGAATAGCTACCTCGTGGTGCCCTGGCGGCGCGGGACCTTCCGCGCGTTGGGCTCATCGTGGCAGCTGGCGCGCCGGTCGGCCGAGGGATGTCCGCAACACGCGAGGAACCGCGGCGGCACGCGCGCTATGCGGCCCGCCCGATGGGGCCCGTCGCGGCGCGCGCCGACTCGGCCGCGCGTCCGCGGGAGCGCCACGGCCCGCGGCAGCGGCTCAGCCACCACGTCTGCAGTTCGGCCGCGTCGAAGCGGACGTAGCGGCCGAGCCGAACGTGGGGGATGCGATCCGCGCGCGCCTCGGCCAGCACCCAGGACGCCGGCACGTTGAGCAGGGCGGCGGCGCCCTTGGAGTCGAGCAGAGGCGCGAGAGGCCCATGGCCGTCGACTCCCGACGGGACCGCGGAGCCGAACACCGGGTTGCTGCTGCGGCCGTCGAGTCCCACGATTCCGTCACTGAGCCGAGCGCCCTCGCGGTCAGCGCCGGCGACCCTTTCCGTCCTGCTCCTCGATCCAGCGCCGCAGGCGCGAGGGCAAACAGCGCCATCTGCTCGAGACCTCGAACGCCGGCAGCTCGCCGCGGCGTGCCATCCGGTAGACGGTCTCCCGATCGATCTGCGAGAGAACGGCGACGTCCTCGGGTGTCATCGGGTGCTCAACGAGCTCGCCTCGCGCGCTCACGAGAGCGCCACTCGCAAGCACGGAATCGGCGGCGGGAGACTGCTGCGCTCCCCCGTCAGGGGCCGCTGGGAGAACGGACGCTCGTCCGCCGTTGCGGATCAGTCTTGGGTCCCACGTCGCGCTCATTCGCTCGTCTGATCTCGGAAATAGAGCAGGAACCGCGACCTGCCTGCGTGGCGGTTGTGCGTCGGGCGCGACGAGAGATCGCGCCGTCGCGCCCGTCGAACTCGGGACGGGCCGCGCCATCGACGTCGCGCTCGATTTGCGCCCGCAGTTCCGGCGCCTGCCGCTCGGGGCTCCCGGCGGCCGGCTTGGAGCGTGTCGCTTGGGCTCCCTCGGGGACTGCGTGCGCGCGACAGTCGTGCAGTCTCCGGGAAACGGACGCCCATGTCGAGCCGAGGTCCGGCGTTCCTGTGAGGCCCGCGGCCCGGGGCCCCGTGTGCAGGCTTCTGCCGAGTGCCACGGCTCCCAAGCGTCTGGACCCGTTTCGCTCAGGGTCGCACGTGCGCGGCGGCGGCTTCGGATCCTCGCCGAGCGCTACGGGCTCAGCTCAAAGGAGACTTGAGCGCGCCGATGAACTGGGCTGCGACCTGCCGCGTCTCTCTGGGACCGCACGACTCCGCATACCGACCGCCGAGTACGGCCTCGCCGTTGAAGTCCATTGCGGACGCCCGCCGCTCGTCCGGGAGATGCTCGCCGTCCTGATTGGTCACTTCGAGCTCCTGTCGGGCCGGCACGCGATCGCTTCCTCGACTTCTCGCGCATCGCGAGCGACGAGCGGATGCTCGGCGACATCGCCGACTGGCTGCTGCCCAGCATCGCGCCTACGCTGCCCGACGCGGCCGCGTCACCAAGACCGCCGCCCTCGGCTGGACGCTCGCCCGCGGCCTCGGCATCCCGCTGCACATAGCGACGGTCGACGAGCGAGGCCGCACCGACGCGATGCTCGGAGCGCCTGACCTCTCCGGCCGCCGCGTTCTCCTCGTCTACGACGTCGTCACCACCGGCGATGGCTTCGAGGCGCTCGCGAACGCGACCACCGCCGTCGGGGGCGAGGTCGCCGCGGCCGCCTGGTTCGTCAGCCGCTCCGGCCACGCCGACGTCGCGGGCCGCCTCGGCGTGCCGGCCTTCTCCATCGCCACGATGGTCATGCCGGCATGGAACGCGGACGGCCGCGCCCTATGCGACGCGGCCGAGCCGATCCGCCTCGGCCTCGACCTCGACTGAGCGCTCCCGGCCCGGTCGACCGCGACGATCTCGCGACGTGGCCACACGCGACGACGCATGCCTGGCGGCGCTGCGCGGTGCCAGCCTCGCCAGGACGACGGAGCACCTCACCGACCTCGCCATCTCGCTCGATCAGGAGGACGACTTGTGGGCCAGCTTCGGCCCGAGGGAGCTGCTCGCCTTAGAAGCGGTTTCAGAAGTCCGTGGCGGGCCGGTATTGATGTT
>DATHJG010000750.1:0-3328 GCA_035489875.1 Solirubrobacteraceae bacterium
TGCAGGTTCGACCACACTCGAACCCTTCCCCTCAATGCCCGCCGTTGACGTAGACGCAAGAGCCCGCCACCGACACTCCGGCACCGCCGCCGCCCACTACCCCGGCGTCACGCCCGCAACGTCCGCCTCCGGAGCCGCCTCACCCGCCAGGAACCCCCGCAGCAGCGAGTTGAACCGCGACGGGCGCTCGAGCATCGGCGCGTGGCCGGTGTCCTCGAACACCTCGACCCGCGCGTTCTCCCCGATCAGCTCGGCGTAGGCGAACGCGTCCCCGACCGGGACGAGTAGGTCGTTGCGGCCCCAGACGACCAGGACCGGGATGTCGATCTCCGGCAGGCGGTCGCGGTAGGAGTAGTCCATGATCGCCCGCAGCCCGGCCACGAACCCGGGCTTGCCGAAGCTGAGCACCAGCTCCTGGGCGAGCGGGACCGAGAGCCGCTCCGGGTAGCGCAGCACCCACTGCATCGCCGCCCGCCGCAGCCGCGGGCGGCGTACGACCGGGGACTGGAAGCTCGTCGCGAACGGCATCCCGGCCGCCACGACGCGCGCCGCCGTCAGCGAGAGCCCCCGGGGGAGATGCTCGGTCGAGAGGCCCGCCGCCGCCACCAGCACGAGCCGGTCCACGCGGGTGGCGAACGAGAGCGCGAGCTCGGCGCCGATGAACCCGCCCATGGAGCTGCCGACCACCGAGACGCGCTCCACGTCGAGCGCGTCGCACACCGCGTCGACGGTCCGCGCGTAACCCCGGATCGAGAGCGGTTCGGGCGGCAGCTCCGACGCCCCGAAGCCCGGCAGGTCGAGCGACAGCACGCGATGCGTCCCCATGAACGCCGCGATGTTGAGCAGGAAGATCTGCCAGTTCGAGGTCCAGCCGTGCACGAAGAGCAGCGCGGGGCCGGATCCACCCGTATCGAGGACGTTGACCCGCTGGCCACCCACGTCCAGCGTGCGCTGGAGCGACGGCCAGTCGACGTCCATCCACGCCGCGTCGTCGCCGTCGGTGTACGTCGGGTCCGGACCGGGGCGGAGGAGCGCGTTTCGCACCACGGCGGCGATCTGTGCGCGTGCCGGCGCCACGCGGAGCTACGGTATCAACGAGCCGGCCATGAACATCGCGATCGACATCGACTCCACGCTGCACCACTACTGGGACCAGCTCTCCGACGCCGCCCGGCGGCGCTTCGGCATCGCGCTGCCGTACGACGAGCAGCTCTCGTGGGGGATCACGCTGCTGCGTCCCGAGCAGGTGCGCGCGTGCGTGGCGGAGACCCACTCCGAGCAGCGCGTGCTCGCCGCCGAGCCGTACCCCGGCGCGGTCGAGACCGTGCGCGCCTGGCACGCCGACCGCCACTTCATCCACATCACCTCGCACCGCGCGGCCGCCGCACGCGACGCGACCGAGCGCTGGCTGCGCCGGATCGGGCTGCCCTACGACGAGCTGTACTGCTCGTACGACAAGGTCGGCCACTGCCGCGAGATCGGCATCGACGTGCTGATCGACGACTCGCCGGTGAACCTCGAGGCGGCACTGGACGCCGGCATCATCCCGGCCACGTTGCTGCACCCCTGGAACCGCGAGCTGTGCGAGACGGAGGACGTGATCTGCGGCGCGGACTGGCACGAGCTGGCGCGGAACCTCGCACCGGTGCTCACGTGAGCACGCGCGCAGCGCTCCCACCCGCCGCCCCGAGCGCGGACCTGCGCGACCACCTGCCCGCGATCGAGCCCGACCGCACCGTCAGCGACTGGGGCCGCTCGGAGCGCGTCGAGGGCCTGATCGACGCGACGCTCGCCTCGTTCCTCTACCACTACTGGTTCCGCTGCGAGGTCGAGGGGATCGAGCACGTGCCCGCGACGGGCGGCGCGCTGCTCGTCTCGAACCACGCGGGTGCGCTCCCTCCGGACGCGTCGATGATCGCGAAGGCGATCAAGGAAGAGCATCCGCGGCCGCGTCCCCTCCATCTCACGGTCGACACGTTCTTCCGGGGCTATCCGTTCTTCTCCATGTTCGTCGCCAAGATCGGCGGCGTCCCCGCGCATCCGGCCAACGTGCACCGCCTGCTCTACGACGAGCAGCAGCTCGTGCTCGTGTTCCCGGAGGGCGCGAAGGGGACGTCGAAGCTCTACAAGGATCGCTACAAGCTGCGCCGCTTCGGCCGGGGCGGCTTCGTCGAGGCGGCGATGCGCGCCGGCGTCCCGATCGTCCCGATCGCGGTCGTCGGGGCGGAGGAGGCGATGCCGACGTTCGCCCACGTCAGCGTGCTCAAGCGCCTGACGAGGCTGATCTACTTCCCGATCACGCCGCTCTTCCCGCACTTCGGGCTGCTCGGCGCCGCGTACCTGCCCGCCAAGTTCAAGCTGCGCTTCCTCGAGCCCGTCCGCACCGACGACCTCGGCGCGGAGCCGTGGCAGGACCAGGGCCTCGTCCAGGACATCGCCGACGACGTCAGGGCGCGGATCCAGGACGAGCTGATCGAGATGCTCGGCAAGCGCCGCTCGGTGTGGCTGGGATGAGTGCCCGCCGCGTTCTGATCACCGGCGTGTCGACCTACTGGGGCGGCCGGCTGGCGCAGGCGCTCGAGCGCGATCCGGACGTCGAGGTGATCGTCGGCGTGAGCCCGGACGACCCGACATGCGAGCTGACCCGCACCGAGTACGTCCGGGTCGGCACCCAGCACGCGCTGCTCAAGCGGATCGTCCGGGCCGCGCACATCGACACGGTGATCGACACGCGGCTGATCGTCGACTCCGGGCTCGCGGCCGCGCGCGTTGCGCACGAGCGCAACGTGATCGGGACGATGAACGTGCTGGCCGCCTGCGGCGGGCCGGACTCGCCCGTGCGCAAGGTCGTCTTCAAGTCCTCCGCGCACTACTACGGCTGCGAGCGCGACGACCCGGCCTACTTCACCGAGGAGATGCGCCGCCCGCACCCCCCGCGGACGCCGATCGAGGAGGACATCGTCGAGGCCGAGCGCGCCGTCGCGGCGTTCGCCGGACGCAACCCGGACGTCACCGTCACCGTGCTCCGCTTCGCCAACGCGCTTGGCCCGGACATCGCGACGAGCCACACGGCGCTGCTCGCGCTGCCCGCCGTGCCGGCGATCCTCGGTTTCGACCCGCGCTACCAGTTCATCCACGAGGACGACATCTCCGGGGTGCTCGCGCACGCCGCGCGCCACGACCTGCCCGGCGTCCACAACGCGGCCGGGGACGGCGTGCTCGCGCTCTCCGAGGTCGCCTCGCTGCTCGGCAAGCCGCTTGCGCCGATCCTGCCGCCGTGGGGCACCGGGATCGCCGGCGCCGTGCTGCGCCGCGCCGGCGTGAAGCT
>DATHJG010000751.1:0-3605 GCA_035489875.1 Solirubrobacteraceae bacterium
GCCCTCGACGACGCCGACGACGACCGCACCGCCCGCGTGCGGCCGCCTCCCACCGGCGTGCCCGGAAGCATCCAGAGGGCGACCTCGAGTCGCCGCAAGGCTGCCGCGGGGCGCAGCGTCTCACCGCAAGCCCGGCACCGCTAGAGGATCTGGCAAGCGTCGGTCGGCATCTGCTCGTCAGCCTGTTCGCCGCACAAAGGGGCACGTGATCGTCGCCATCGTGCGCGTCATCGCGATCCACGGTAGCTCCCGCTTTAGTCTGGATGCGAGCGCGCCCATGTCAACAGGAACCGAAAAGTGCGCCATCTTCAGGATCTGAAAAGTGCTCCGCCTGTGTCTGCGAGCCGGCGTAGCCGGCGAGGCTAGGCCGTGGGTTCTCAGAGTGCCGTCGGGGTGACGCGGCGGTTGGGTTCGGAGCCGGTGCCGCGTTCTTTGAGTCGGTAGCTCTTGCCCTTGAGGGTGACGATGTGGGCGTGGTGGACGAGGCGGTCGATGAGGGCGGCGGCGACCATCTGGTCGCCGAGGATCTCGCCCCAGGCTTCGAAGCCGCGGTTGCTGGTGACGATGATCGAGCCGCGTTCGTAGCGGCGAGCGACTAACGCGAACAGCAGGTTCGCGGCTTGTCGCTCCAAGGGGAGGTAGCCGATCTCGTCGACGACCAGCAGGCCGTAGCGCTCCAGGCGCTTGAGTTCGTCGTCGAGGGCGTTGCGGTGCTGCGCGGTCTCGAGGCGATCGATCCACTGCTGGGCGGTGGCGAACGCGACGCGGTGTCCGGCCTGGCAGGCCTTGATCGCCAACGCCGTCGCCAAGTGCGTCTTGCCGGTGCCGGGCGGCCCGAAGAAGCAGCAGTTCATGTGCTCGGCGGTCCAGGCGAGCTGCGCGAGGTGGAGGATCAGCGGCTTCTCCGCCGCCGGTTGGGCGGCGAAGTCGAAGTCCTCCAGCGTCTTGTGCGCGGGGAACGCGGCGTGCCGGATCCGGTTGCGGGCCCCGGAGGCGTCGCGCGCGAACACCTCGGCCTCCAGCAACACCTCGAGGAACTGCTCGTAGGCCCAGCCCTCCGCCCGCGCCGTCGTGGCGGTCTGTTCCAAGCGCTCCAGGACCCTGGGCGCCTTGAGCTTGCCCAGCAGGTAGGGCAGCCGATCGCCGACCGGCTGCCTGGCCTTGCTCATGCGCAGAGCTCCGCGTAATCCTCGAGCGCCGGCGGGACGACCGCGGGCGTGGTGATCGGGATCAGCTGCGCGAACGGCGGCGGTTCGGGGCGCATCCGAGGAGCTGGCTGCCAGATCCCGTGCTCGTAGCTGCGCGCGTAGGCCGCGACCGTGCGGCCCTGATGCTCGATCCAGACCTGATCGCGGTCCCAGCGCACTTCG
Organism: Solirubrobacteraceae bacterium; assembly: GCA_035489875.1. Lineage (GTDB taxonomy): Bacteria > Actinomycetota > Thermoleophilia > Solirubrobacterales > Solirubrobacteraceae > DASQMT01. The sequence continues at coordinate 1,371 of DATHJG010000751.1, forward strand.
ACGCGCTGATGCACCAGCGCCTCCGGCGCGCGGTAAAAGCAGCGACCGTGCTTGAGATAGCCGTCCAGCGGGACGCGCGAGGAACGTCGGCCGGCGGCGTCGAAGTCGACCGGCGGCAGGGCACGCAACGCGTCAAGCTCGACGGCGAGGCGCTCGGCGACGATGTGCCCGCCGGTCGCGTGACGCCTGGGCAACGCGACCCGATCGCGCCAACGCGCGTAGACCTCGTCGAGCTCACCCAGTGAGTCGAACCGTCGTGCCGGCCAGAACCCGATCTTGTGGTGGCGGACCGCGCCCTCGACGCCGCCCTTCTCGCGCGGCGTCTCCGGCGTGCAGGCGTGCGCGTGGAACGCGTAGTGGCCGCGCAACTGCTGAAACCGCGGGTTCCAGTGCACCACCTCGGTGGCGCCGAGCTTCTCGCGCTTGGCGACCGCGGCGCGCAGGTTGTCATACACGCACTCGCGCGGAACGCCGCCGAGCCAGTCGAACGCGCGAACGTGGCCCTGCAGGAACGACTCGATCGTCATATCGAACGTGAAGTGCGCCGTCGACGCCCCCGAGAACGGCAGCGTGCAGATCAACGCGTAGACCCGGCGCTCGCGGCCGAGCACGCTCGGCCGGGTCGGCATCTCGGCCCAGTCGACCTGCATCACCTGCCCCGGTCGATAGCCCGTCTTCTGCGCCGGCCGCTCGCACTTCGGGCGCAACTCCGCCAGCCGCTTGCGGACCAGATCGACCGATCCCGTGTAGCCGTACTCCTCGCGCAACAGCTCCGTCACGCGCGGCGCCTTGATGTCTTCGAAGTCAGCGACCAACTTCCGCAGCACCGGATCCAGCCGATCAAGCATCGAGCCCGACGGCGCCCGCCGATACCGAGGCGGCTCCGCCGCCCGGGCCAGCCGCTTGACCGTGCGACGGTTCATCCCCAGCCGCGCCGCGATCTCCCGCTGCGACACGCCATCCGCCGCCAACGCCCTGACCTCCGCCCACTCCGACACGCTGCGCACCCTCTCTCCGCCGCCTCTCCGCTCGATCTCTATCAACGAGCACGAGCTTCGCCGCGGCATCGGTCGCCACCGATCGCGGTGGCGCACTTTTCACTTCCTAGAAGCGGCGCAGTATTGGGCTCGCGGCGTCACCAAGCCGCGTCTCCAGCCGGAAGTTCGCTCCCGACCGGAGGTCCTCTGGGTTCGTCGGGTCGAAGGGGAACTCGTCCGCATCGAAATCCCCTAGCCCGACATGCCTTGCACCCAGATCCGCGAGCAGCGCAGCGAGGCGTTCCAGATTCGCCGGATCTGGATCCGGCACGATGTCCAAGTCTCTCGATGGGCGGATCACGCCATGCGCGTTGACGGCGAAGCCGCCGATGATGATGTGCCGCACGCCAGCTTCGTGGAGCGCCCGGAGCAGCGGCTCCGGGTTGAGCGCATCCGTCATGTCCTCCGGGCGTGTTTGAACGCGTCAGCGAACCGCTTGGCGAACTCGGTGTGGGCAAACCGCGTCTCTGAGGTTGTGCGTGACGCCGCGCGCGGCGTCACGACGGACTCGGGCGCGCTGGGACTGTTCTTCGCGCCGGACCTCTTCCGGTGTCCACGTCCGGCGGTTCGACTCGTCAGCCATGTGTTGATCGTACGCCGCTCGTCGGCGTCGCTTGTTCAGCGCGCGGTTCAGGCTTCAGTCGTGTCCCGAACGCTGTCTCCGACGCTGCAATACTCTCGCTTCCGGATGCCTCCCTAGCCGTTGAGCGCCACGACGTTCGAGGGCGGCTCCGTGCGCCGCGTCGAGCCGGGCGGCGAGGTCGTCGCCGAGCCCCGGGAGCAGGTGCCCGTACTGGTCGAGCGTCATCGTGATCGACTCGTGGCCCGGGATCTCCTGAATCGCCTTCGGGTGCGCGCCCTGCGCGACGAGCAGCGCCGCCACGTGTGGCGGAGGTCGTAGTTATGCCGACGTCGGCATAACCACGATCTGCGCCACACGTTCGGGTATGACGATGATCCGAAGGCCGACATCGTGCGCGTTCAGGAGTGGATGGGCCACGCGGACATCGAGACGACGCGCAAGTACCTGCACTTCGTCCCGCGCCCCGATGACGCGCGCCTCGTGGCGGAGGCGTTCGCGACGCACACGGTCAGCCACTGAGCGCTATTCGTTAGCCGAAGCGAGCCGAACGGACCCGACTCAGCACAGGAGCGCCGAGGTGGCGCTGTGGCGCCATTGCTCCGGCGACGGCTACCT
>DATHJG010000752.1:0-2799 GCA_035489875.1 Solirubrobacteraceae bacterium
CCGGACCGAAGGCACGGATCACTGGAGTTGACTGATGAGGAAGAGCAACGCGGCCATGACGGCCGCGTCGGCGGCGATCGCGGCGGCGCTCGGGCTGCCCGCGACGGCGCCGGCGGCCACGGTGACGATCACCGGCGACGACGGCGCGGCGGTCGCGCTGGCGCCGGGCGTGCCGGCGGCGATCAGGAACGTGGACGCCGACCTCTCGATCGCCCTCGCGGGCACCGAGAAGTACTACACCGCCCAGGTCGCCGGTCCGGTGGCGCCCGCGGCGTCACCGCGCACGTGCAGCAGTACCCAGACCGTGCCGATGTCGCTCGACTACCAGGGCAACGGCGCCTACACCATGACGGTGACGACGTACCCGGACGCCAAGTGCACGACCGGGGCGAAGACCGCGACGTACCAGTTCTCGGTCAACGCCGGCGTGACCGTCACCCCGCCGGGCGGCGCCGTGCTCACGCGCCAGCCGAACTCGTTCGCCTCCGCGACCTACCAGGTGCCGGTCGCGCAGAACCCGGGCGCGCTGAGCACCAACCTGCACTACGCGCGCGGCGGCGTCGCCGGTCCCGACGGCGCCATCTCCGGCGCGTCGACCGAGGCGTTCGTCGACCGCACGACCGGGACCGCGCCCGTGCGGTTCGACGCGCCGGGCACGTACCTGCTCGTGGCGCGCGCGGCCGCGTACACGGGCGCGGCGGGCCAGTTCTTCAGCCCGTGGAGCCCGCCGGTGAGCGTGCGCGCGTTCGCGCCGTTCGACTTCAAGTCCGGCTCGCCCAGCTTCCCCGACAGCCGCGGGCCGCGCTACAAGCTGCGCGTCGAACTGCAGGAGAAGTCCGCCCGCGGCAAGGTGAAGATCGCGATGGGCCGCGGGAACCGCGGGCGGTTGCGCTCGATCGGCAGCGCGAAGCTGCGCGGCGGCCGGTTCACGAAGACGTTCACCCAGCACCGCACGGGCGTCTACCGCGTGCGGTTCTCCTTCGAGGGCGGCGCGACGACGGCGCCCGGCACGATCACGCAGAGGATCCGCATCTCGCGGAGGATCTTCTAGGGCGTCGGGCGGTAGATCGGGCCGCGCGATCTGACGGAGTCGAGCAGGCCGTCCTCGAGCCAGTCGGGGCTCGCGTCGACGTCGACCGGGATCGCGCGGCGGCCGGGGTAGCCGACCCGCTCCGCGATCGACGGGTTGAGGAAGTACGCGCCGGCCACCACGGTCGTCAGCGTGCCCCAGCCGCCGGGGTCGGTCGTCTCGATCCGGCGCAGCTCGCCGGCGACGTCGGCGACGTCGGCCCCGGCGAGCAGCGCGACGAGCGGCGGGCCGAAGCCGGGCTCGGCGGCGAGCACCGCGTCGAGCCACTCGCCGGCCACGCCGGCCTCGCTGGCGGACGGCATCCCCTCGCCGGCGGGGATCAGGGCGTCGGCGAGCGCCGCGAACCGGGCGCGCGCGTCCGCATCGAACTCGGTCATGCCGCCACCGCCTGCAGCCGCCGGCTCCCGATCAGCGCGTCGGTGTTGCGCAGCGAGAGCGCCGCGATCGTCGCGGTCGGGTTCATCCCCGCCGACGTCGGCCACGTGCTGCCGTCGAACACGAACAGGTTCGGGATGTCGTGCGAGCGCCCGTACCCGTCCACCACCGACGTCGCGGGGTCGTCGCCCATCACCGCGGTGCCGAGCAGGTGCCAGCCGGTGGCCCGGATCTGCGGCGCGATCACGGTCTCGTACGCGCCGGCCGCCTGCAGCGACTCGGCCGCGCGCGCCTCGTGGAAGTGCATCAGCTTGGTCGAGTTCTCCGACATGCGGTAGACGATCTTCGCGCCCGGGATCCCGTGCCGGTCGGTGCCCGTGCCGAGCACCACCCGGTTCGCCTCCTCGGGCAGGTCCTCGGCGATGATGCCCCACATCGCGGAGCGCCCGAAGCGGCGCGCGAAGTCGCGGTGGAAGTGCTCGCCCCAGATCGGGTTCTCGGCGCCCCACGGATACGACGTCGTCATCGAGAGCGGCGCGCCGGTCGGCTGCAGCCCCCACTTCGCGCCGCGGACGAAGCCGCGCGACGCGTCGGTCTCGTAGAACTCGAGCGAGTGCAGCCACTGGCCCCAGGGGCCCTGCCAGCTCTCCAGGTCGTCCTCGAACAGGCCGACGACCGTGCCGAACGGGTGCATCATCAGCCGCTTGCCGAGCATCCCCGACGAGTTGCCGAGCCCGTCGGGATGGCGGTCGCCGCCCGAGAGGAACAGCAGCCGCGGCGTGCCGACGCCGTTCGCGCAGAGGATCGTCACGCCGGCCGCGACGTGGTGCTCGGCGCCCTCGTCGTCGACGTAGATCGCGCCGGTCACGAGCCCGTTCGCCCCGAGCGTCAGCTCGCGCACCGTCGCCCTGGTGATCAGCTCGACGCCCTGGCGCTGGGCGACCGGCCAGTGCGTGAGGTCGACCGAGCCCTTCGCGTGGTCGGCGCACGCCTTCAGGCACACGCCGCGTTGCACGCACGGGTTGAGGTTGCCGTACTTGCGCGTGGCGATCGCGTTCGGCGCCGGCCACCAGTGCCAGCCGAGCTCGTTGTGCGCGCGCGCGACGCGCTTCCCGGCAGGCCCGAGCGGGACCGCCGGCAGCGGCGGGCCCTCGCCGGGCGGGAACGCGGTGTCGTCGGCGACGCCAGAGATGCCGAAGTCGCGCTCCACCCGCACGTAGTACGGCTCGAGGTCCTCGTAGGTGAGCGGCCAGTCGTCGGCCACGCCGTCGAGCGTCCGCACGCGGAAGTCCGACGGCATGTTGCGCTGCCACTGCGCGGCGTACACGATCGTG
>DATHJG010000753.1:0-3922 GCA_035489875.1 Solirubrobacteraceae bacterium
CGGCGTGTTCGACGGGCTGCGGGCCGAGGGCTGATCCGACGTCAGGCGGGCGCGCAGCAAGCGCAGCCCTCGCCGCGCCACGCCTCGCGGCCCTCGTTCACGGCGAGGCCGGTGATCAGGAGGCCGACGCCTTTTGCGAGCGCGGCGGCGTGGCGCGACGTTCCCGAACGGCTAGCGTGGAGACGAAGGAGGTCGGCCTTCAGAGCCAGGTCTCGCCGTTGGCGAGGTCGCGCTCGCCGGGGAACTCGGTGAGTTTCGCTTCGAGCGCCGTGACGATGCGTCCGGTGTCGGCTTTGGTGCGGCGGTAGTTGCCTGCGATGAAGACCATGCCGAAATGCCCGGGACCGCCGGGAGTAATGGCCTCGTGGTGCAGGGGGCGAAAGTCGACGAGGCTGTTCGTGACGACCGCTCGGCCTTCAGCACGCGCGAGGTCCATGACTTCGCGGTCGGAGAGCGCTGCGTGCAACGGGTTACCCGCGATGGCCTGCGCATCATGTCCGCGGTCGCGCAACTGCTGCGCGATGACCGGGGACAGCATCTCGTCGAGCAGCAACCTCACCGGCGCAGCGCCGCTTGGCCGGCACGCCATGCGGCATGCGCCTCGGCGGCCTCGCGCTCGTTGCGCTCAATCCAGTGGTCAACCTCGTCGGGGTACGCGCCGTAGTAGGTCACCGCCGCCTGCACGAGCCCGAGCGGTAGCCGGAGATAGTCAGCGGCCTCTGAGGCATCGCCGTCGTTGTCGCGCACGGCCGCGACGACCTCCCACACATCACTTCCAGTCCCTACCTGCCGGGCGCGACGGCCTGCGGGACCGTCGACGAAGCGCACCAAGGGGTGGTCGTCCATTCGCAAGCCCTCCTCCACGTAGCGCTGCGCCAGCGTGCGGGGCGGCATCTGCACTCGCTGCGCGCGAGCACCCAGACGCTCGACGGTCGCTGTCGGCAGACGGAGGCTCACTGGCTGACTCATGTAGCGCAGGGTAGCACGCCGTAGTACGCCGCTAAGCGTCTGGGCGGGGCGCGTCGAAACCTGCCGGCAGTGCGAGCTTCTGGTATCCGCTCAGGTCGGTCATCGGCGCACCCGATAGCGCGCGTGGAGCACCCGGGTGCCTTGGATCACGACGTCAGGATCCTCCAGCAGGTGCTGTGCGTCGACCGACCCGAAGTAGCGCTTGCCGGATCCGAACACCACGGGCGCGACGTCCATGGCGACCTCGTCGACGAGCCCTGCGGCCAGCACCTGGCCGCCGACATCACCGGCGGCGACCTCGACCGTGCGGTCGCCCGCAAGCTCCTGTCCCTTGGCCATTGCCGCCTCGACGCCGTCGACGAAGTGAAACGGCGCCTCCGGGCGCCATCTGTCGGGCGCCGGCCGGTGCGACACGACGACCACGTTGTCGATCCCGCCTGGTGGCGTGCCGCCCCAGCCGTCAGTCAGGTCGAAGACGTGGCGGCCGACGATCGTCACTCCGATCTGGTCCCAGTACGCCCGGGTGTGATCGTAGGACGCCTGCGACACCGTCAGCTGCCCGGTCTCGTCGAGCGGGACGTCACCGCTGGACAACCAGTCGAACAGCGGGCCGGGCTGGTCGTTCTCGTCCGCGATGAAGCCGTCCACCGACACCGTGCTGTACATGACCACCTTGCCCATGGGCTCTCTCCTCTGCTCGGGAGGCGCCCATACTGGCGACCCGGCAGTTGCCTGTCTTGTAGAAAATCAATCGGCTGGCAGCGGTCCGACGACGAGCGGATGGCCGGGATGTTCGCGCAGGAACCGCCGCCGGACGTCGAGGTACCGAGTCGGCGTCAACCCCGTGAACGTCCGGAAGTCGTTGCCGAAGTGGGCTTGGTCGAAGTAGCCGGCGCGACCGGCGAGCTCGAGCCAATCGACCGATCCGGCGGGGTCGATCGCGCTCACAGTGGCGGCGAAGCGATAGGTACGGGCGAGCCGCTTCGGCGTGACGCCGACGACCTCCTTGAACCGCTGTGCCAGATGGGTGCTGCTGACGCCGGCCGCCACGCTCAGGTCGCCGATCGCCACCGCTCCCGCGGCCGCCGCGATGACGCTGCTCGTGTAGCGGACCAGCCCCAAGCCAGCTGTCTCGCAGACCCGTCGCATCAGCTGGTCCTCGAGCAGCGTCAGCATCTCGTGCGGCCCGGCCGCCGTCGCCAGCTGGTCTCGCAACTCAGCACTGGCGGGGCGACCCCAGACCTCCTCCAACGTCGCCGGCTGGTCGCGCAGCTCAGCCGCAGGCACCGGCAGGAACGGCGCCAGCCCCCACGGCTTGAAGTGCACGCCGACTGACCGGGTCGCTGGTGGGTAGGCGAACTCCGAGGCGCGGGTGAGCGTCGTCATCACGACGCCGTCGGCGTAGTCGGCCGCCGCGATGTCGGTGCCGGCGCGGATGCGGAACGGCGCCCCGAGGTTGACGATGAGCACCGCCCCCGCCATCGGTGGCAGGGTCAGCCGAGGGTACGGCGGCGCGCCCTCCAGGTAGTAGAGGTCGTCGATCAGCCCGTCCAGCGGCGGGCGCGGCACTCTGGACACGTACTCCACGCGTCACAGCATCGCCGACGCAAGGGCGGGCCGCGAGGTCGTCCTACGCCGTCAGTCGCGAACGACGACGGGACGCATCCGCAGGCCGCCCACGATCCTCGGGAGAGGTTGAGTAGGTTTGGCTGCGCTGTCGCTTCGCGCGAATCTGGTCGTAGACTCGCGTCTATCGCACCCCGCTCTGCGAACCAGCACCCACCGGCGTCGATCAACTCCTCGGAACAGGAGCTCCGCCTGCAGGCGCTCATCGACTCCTCGCCGCTCGCCCTGGTCGAGTTCGCGCTGGACACGAGCATCCGGCTCTGGAACCCGGCCGCCGAGCGGATCTTCGGCTGGACGCGCGAGGAGATGCTCGGCCGCGCGGGTCTGCCCATGGCGCCACCGCACCTCCGGGCGGAGGCCGAGGACCTGTTCCGGCGCGTGGCCGCCGGCGCGTCTATCAACGACCTCGAGACCGTGCGCCGCCACAAGGACGGCCCACTCGTGCCCGTGTCCATCGCCGCCGCCCCGGTCCGCGACGGATCCGGCCGGGTGGTCGGCAACATGGTTGCCTACACGGACATCACCGAACGCAAGACGCAGGCGGCGGAGGTCCACCGCCTGAACGCCGAGCTCCAGGTCCGGTTGGAGGAGCTCGCCGCGTCGCGCGCACGCATCGTCGCCGCCGGGGACATCGAACGGCGCCGCCTCGAGCGCAACCTCCACGACGGCGCACAGCAGCGCCTCGTCGCGCTGGCCCTGTCGCTGCGGATCGCGCTGGCGAAGCTGGAGTCCGATCCGGAGGCCGCGCGCGCGACGCTGGGCGGGGCCAGCAAAGAGCTGGCCCGCGCGCTCGACGAGCTGCGCGAGCTCGCCCGCGGCCTCCATCCTGCGGTACTGACCGATCGTGGCCTCCCAGCCGCCGTCGAAATGCTCGCCGGCCGCGCTCCTGTCCCCGTCGAGATCGCCGAGGTCCCGGACGAGCGACTCCCCGAGGCCGTCGAGGCCGCGGCGTACTACCTGATCGCCGAGGCGTTGACGAACGTGGCGAAGTACGCGTCCGCGTCCACGGTCCGCGTGCGGATCGCGGCGCGCGACGGGCACCTGCTGGTCGAGATCGCCGACGACGGCGTCGGCGGCGCGGACCCGTTGAGCGGCTCCGGCCTGCGCGGGCTGGCCGACCGCGTCGAGGCGCTGGGCGGCACGCTCAAGGTGGTCAGCCCGGCCGGCGCCGGCACGACGCTGCGCGCGGAGGTCCCGCTCGCGCCGGACGTCTGAGGGATCGTCATCGGCCGCGCCTGCCGCGACCTCCCCCGGCGAGATCGGCCCGTTCGTCGGGATACGACAGCCCGGCGCTCTCGAGCCACCGGCGCCGAAGCCCCGCACCGGG
>DATHJG010000754.1:0-3617 GCA_035489875.1 Solirubrobacteraceae bacterium
GTCTGCGCGTCGGCGCGCTGCTGAGGCACGTTCTCCGGGCCCGTCGAGCCGCCCTCGACCTCGATCGCCATCCGGCCCATCAGCTCCTTGGGGCCGACCTCGATCATCTGCCACGCCGGAACGTGCGGCTTGTTCGGGTCGGGCTCCTGCGGGATCGAGTAGGTCCGGCTGGTAAGGATGCGGCGCTGGTTGAGCGCGACGAACTCGTAGCCCTGCGGGACGATGATCGACGTCTCCAGCAGGCGCGTCTTGTTCTGGATGCGCATCGTCGCGGCGGCCTGCACGAGCTGCACGCCGGTCGCCGTCTCAGATGCGCCGGCGTCGCCTCCCGAGACCGGATCTGAGATGCCCGACGTGCGCTGGATGTCGTCGACGATCGCCTGCTCCTCGCGGTAGGAGGAGGCGGGCAGCTCGGGCACCGGGATGGGAAACAGGAACTCGCGCGGGTCGCCGTTGACGGGGATCGCCGTGTTCGGCCCGAAGACGAGATCCTCGGCGTCGACCGCCGTCTCGTTGAACGCGAACGTCCGCATGAGCGAGAGCGTCGCGGCGTCGCGGCGCTGCGATCTGAGCGTGTTGATCTCGTACTGAAGGTGCCGGATCGGCTCGACCTCGGAGATGCCCGCGAAGCGCCCGCCGACGACGGTCGGGCGGTAGATCTGAAACGGGAAGGTCGACTCGCCCGACGGGTTGGGGCCGTGCTGGACGGGATAGGCGCCGTCGAGCACGGTGACCACGCGCGCGCCGTCGTGGTACTCCCAGATCTCGTGCAGCGCGTCCTGGCGCCCAGCTCGGGCGTTGTAGCCCTCGGCCGTCAGGCGCTCGTCCCACACGTTCGAGCGCTGCGTCTTGGCGCGCGACGAGAGCAGGTCTTCGAGCGTCCAGGGGCACTCGGGGTCGTTCTCCTGCGCGCGCCAGATGCCCGCCTCGACGTTGCGCACGATCGTCGCCGAGCTGCGCCACAGGCGATGGATCACGAACTCGACGGTCTCCATCGAGTCGCCGAGCGGATCCCACATGAAGTCGTACGGATCGACGCGCTCAGCGATGGCGTCGTCGAAGCAGACGTACTCCTTCGCCACGCCCTCGACGTAGCGACCGGTGATCGGCTCAAGCTCGGCCTGAGCCCTGAACCGCTTCTCGGTCTTCCAGCGCGTCTTGCCGACGCCCAGCCCGTAGATCAGGCCGTCCTTGCCGATGATCTGAAGGACGGTCTCGTAGTTGATCTGCTTCTGCTGGGCGTCGACCACGATCTTCATGTGGCGGACATTCCCGAGCGCGGCCTCGTCGCGCGGGACCACGATCATGCGCGGGCCCTTGGCGACCATCCGCGGGACGATCGTCTCGACCGTCGAGTAGCAGAACGGGATGAACAGCTCGGCGTCCCACTCGGCCTGAGCCTCGCGCTGGGCGGCGTCTCGATCGCGGTAGTGGCCCTTGGCGACCTGGTCTCTGAAGTCGGTGAAGCCGCGGTAGAGCCGGTAGAACTCGTCGGCCTTGTCGCGGAAGGTCTTGTGCTCGGGCTCGGCGCGCTGATACGCCTGCTCGACGACCTGGACCAGCTCGCGCTCGGGACCCTCTAGCGAGACCATCAGCTCTCGACCGGCTCCTCGATCTCGGTCTGAGCGCGCGCCGGCGTGAAGCTGTCGTAGGACATCAGCACGCCGGTGGTGACGAACTGATCCGGGCCGACCTGCTCGCGGATCGACGTCATCGTCACGATCCCGCCGAGCTGCTGGACGGCGCTCTCCAGGTCCAGCAGCGCCTCGCGAACCTCGTCGCGGTTGTGCGTGATGAAGCCGTCCTCGGTGCGTTCGCCGAGAAACGTGAACTTGCGTTGCATCGGCGCCTCCTAGGTCTTGATGAACACGTTGCAGGCCAGCGACGGCTGCACGTTGTTGTGCGCCGCGCCGTTGACGCCGTCGGCGGCGCCGCCCTGGATCGAGCCCGACTGCGCGGACGTGAACGAGCCGGATGCCGGCATGCCCGCGCCCGCGCCGGCGCCTGGGGCGAAGTTCGAGATGCCCACCGAGAGCAGCACCGAGAGGCCGGGGATGAACTGATCGTGGACGTGGCCGGCGAGCTGGAGCTTGGTCAGCGCGTGCGTCTCAGCGCCGGCGGTCGCCGCCATCGCGCGCGCCGTCAAGCCGGACCCCGTGCCGACGCCCAGCGGCACCCTGCCGCGGAAGTCGGGGACGTTGAAGTGCGTGCCGTCGGGCAGGCCCCACGGCGAGGCGGCGCCGCCGATCGCGTCGAACAGGTCCGTGAAGTCGGCGCGCAGCTTCGACGCGCCGTCGCACAGCAGCCAGCCCGTCGGGGCGGCGGCGACCGCCGAGAGCTTCAGATCGCCGGGCGCGAGCACGCCGACGCCGGCGGCGAAGTCGGTCTGGCGAATCCAGGCCGTCAGCGCCTCGACCCGCACGGCGAGCGCTTCGAGATCACGAGGGACGTCGGCGGTGTCGGCGTCCTCGGGGTAGGGGAGCGCCAGCCGTGGCGTCGTCGGCATCAGCGAGCCTGCTTTCGGGTGCCGGGACGGCGGTTGTAGACGTCGCCCTCGGCCATCGCGAACGCCAGCAGCTCGGGGTCACCGGTCTGCGGGGCTTCGGGTGGACGGCAGGCGTCGATGAACTCCTCGTTGCGCCGCACGCAGCCTGCGACGTGGCGCATGAAGGGCCCGTCCTGTGAGATCGGGAACCGCATCCCGCAGACGCGGCAGACGTAGTGCATGGCATCCTCCCGCCCGCATGGGTGACGAAGACGAAGCGCTGTCGACCGACGAGGCCAACGACCTCGCCAACGAGGCCATCGCGGCGATGACCTCGCTCGTGAACAGCGGCTACAACCGGGCCGACCTGATGAACCTGGTCGACGCGGCGATGGGCAACGCTCAGTAGCCGGTGACGGCGTATCTGACGCGGCGGGTCTTGACGTGCGGCTGGCCGGCGCGGGCGACCCTCGGCGCCTTCTCAGATGCGACGGTCTGGGCGATCATCCACGCCAGCAGCAGGTCCGAACGCGCGCCCGGCTGCGGACCCGTTCGACCCGAGCCGCGTCGCACATAGGTCTCCATCTGACGGGCGAGACGTGCGCTCTTGATGCCGTGTGTGCCCTCCCGCAGAAGCGCCATCGCCTCCTCATGCAAGAGCCCCTTGGTCGAGCGAGTCGTGTCCCAGCCGAGCCGGTCGGCGTAGTTGCCCGTCGCCGCGTCGGCGCGGCGGCGCGTGTACATCTGATGCCAGCCGTACTCGTGGTAGAGCGTGTCGATGATCGCCAGGCCGTAGCCGCCGGTCCGCTCGATCGCCAGCCACGGCTTGCGGTGCTTGGCGTAGTAGAGGCAGACGAGCATGAGCTGCGTCGCGACAAGATCGGGCTCCAGAACGCCCTCGAACTGCGCTACCTGCTCGCGGCTCTGGTGGTCGATCACGACGATGCCGAAGGAGGCGGCATCCTCGGACTCCTCGCCGCTGGCGGGGTCGACGCCGACGACGTACTGCCCGTCGGCCTTCGGCTCGGCCCAGATCTCCCACGGGCCGCCGTCGCGCGCGCTGACGGCGGTCGGGACGTTGACCGTGCCCCGGCGCGTCTTGCGCGTCGCGTGCGCCGTCTCGTGCAGCTCG
>DATHJG010000755.1:0-2509 GCA_035489875.1 Solirubrobacteraceae bacterium
CGACGTCGCCCGGAAGTGCGTGCGCAGGATGCCGAGGCACGCGGTCGGGTTGGTCAGGAACGGCATCGTCTTGTTCGCCACCTGCTGGCCGCCGCCGGTGCACGCCGGGATCGGCGCGAGCGTGCAGTACTGCCCGCGCTGGGCGTCGTGCTGCGCCGCGCCCGGCGTGCCCCAGAACACCTGCTTGGCGTAGATGAGCTCGGGGTCCTGCGGCGACTCGATCGTGAAGAACAGGCCGAAGTCGGTCGTGTCGCGCACGCCGCCGATGATGTGGATCGGGCTCTTGTCGCCCAACAGCGTCGCCGACCCCGGCGCCAGGCCGGGGTTGAACGAGAAGCGCGAGACCTGGTCGGGCGTGACCGTCATGTTGTAGATCGGCACGTTGATGTGGGCGGTCTGGCGGAAAGGGGGGAGGAGGACGGCGCCGCGCACCTTCAGCTCCTGCATGCCGACCTGCGACGCGGGCGGGCACGCGCCGGCGGCGAGCTCCGCGTCGGTGCAGCGCGGGAACGCCTCGGGGTTCGGCACGAGCCCGGGCGGGATGTCGACGCGCAGGTCCTTCGTCACGCCGGTCGGCTCGCCCTGGGCGTCGGTCGTGAACGAGAACTCGACGACGCCGGTGTGCGGGTGCTCGCCCGCGTCGTCGGCGTAGTTCGACGCGTCCTGCGCGCCCGCGCGGTAGACCGCGCCGTCGAAGTGCTCGATCTCGTAGGCGTGCGCGGACGTACCCGCGAGGGCGAGGCCGCCGAGCACGGCCAGCGTCGCGAGTCCCAGCCGGACGGCTCCGTTTGCGTGCACCTGCTCCCCCTTCCCCGGACAGTCCCAGACCGTCAGAAACGTGCTTATACATCGATGCAACGCACGCGCGTCGCGGTACTTGCGCAAACGTGCGCGGGGAGTGTTGTGGGGCGCGCATCAGGCCCCGCATCGTCATGCCGGGCGCTCGGTGACGCCGGGCGGGTCTACGGGCCGCCCTCCTCCTCATGGTCGTCTCCGCGGCCGCCGTCGAGCGAGTCGACGCCTGGCCCGCCGCTGAGCACGTCGTCGTCGCCGTCGCCGCGGAGGCGGTCCGCTCCGTCGTCGCCGTAGAGCGTGTCGTCGCCGTCGCCGCCCTCGACGCGGTCGTCGCCCGCGTCGCCGAACACGGCGTCGTCGCCGTCGCCCGCCCGGACGACGTCGTTCCCGCCGAGGCCGCAGATCACGTCGTCGCGCGGCGTCCCGGAGAGCCGGTCGTCGCCCTCGGTTCCGGTGATCGTGCACCCGCGCGGTGAAACGGAGAACTCCTCCACCGCGACCGCCGGGCGCACCGCGCGCTCGAGGTCGCGCGTCGCGAGCGCGTCGCGCAGGACGTCATGGCCAAGCGCGTTGCCGAGCGCGGCCATGATCATCCCCTGGTCGAGCGACAGGTACGCGTCCGAGCGCTGCCCGGTGTCGACGTTCACCGCGTCGACGAAGCCGCGGTCGGTGTAGGCGCCGAAGTCGCGCTCCAGCCGCGCGAGCGCGGCGAGCGCCTCACGCGGGCGCCAGCGCAGCGCGAGGAACGCCGCGTGCGGCGTCACGACGCCGTTGGTGTATTCGCCCTGCAGCGGATCGGCCTTCGCCGGCCGGTCCGGGCAGCCGGGGAAGCCGCGGTCGACCAGCGTGTTGTCGTTGTTGGACGGGTAGCCGCCCGCGTCCATCCCGATCTCGTCGACGCCGTACACGCGGTAGCCGCCGGACGGATCGCTCGAGGGGGAGAAGCCCCAGGTGCCGTAGCCCGCGACCTCGAGGCCGTGGCGGATCTGCGCGTCCACGGTGTGTGGATGGTTGGCAGCCCAGCTGCCCGGCCCCCAGCGTTCCTCCGGCACGAACAGCGCCGGCATCAGCGCCTCGAACATGCTGCCACCCCAGCTCGGCACGAGACGGGTCGCGCCGGACGGGTAGCTGCCCTCGAACACCCCGACGCCCTCGTACGTGCGGTTGAATCCGTCCGCCCGCGTCTCGGTCCACGCATAGTCACAGGTGTCGGGGAACGTGCGCCAGGGCCCGTAGTAGACCTTCGACGGCACCTCGCCCTGCTCGATGCCGATGTAGGACGCGATCCGGCTCTCGGAGACGATCGTGTCGTAGCAGCACGCTTCACCACCCGTGTCGGGCACGTAGTGGAAGAGCATCCGGTTGCTTGCCGGCCGGTAGTAGAAGCCGAAGTGCATCGAGTCGTACAGCGCTCCGGCGCGCCCGGCGAGCTTCGGCACCGAGTTGTGCATGATCCGCAGCCCGACGGCGAGCCAGGCGTTGTCGACGGAGGAGAGGATGGGGGTCAACGGCGCGCCGGTCGGCGGCCACGTCGTGAGCTTCGCGCCCGTCGTGTGGTCGTACCAGTTGTAGAACTGCCCGCTCGGCGCGTGGCGCTCCATCCCCTCGAGCGTGCTCAGCGTCCGCTCCATGCGCCGCGTCAGCTCGTCGCGCCCGATGATCCCGAGCCGCTCGGCCGCGACGAGCTGACGCGGCGCATGGAGCGGACGCTGAG
>DATHJG010000756.1:0-4810 GCA_035489875.1 Solirubrobacteraceae bacterium
CCGTGGGCGAGCACCCCGACGGCTTCAGGATCACGGCCACCAAGACCGTGGGCGTGCCGATCGAGCGACTCTACGCGGCGTTCGTCGACGAGTCGCTGCGCAGATCCTGGCTGCCCGAGGACCAGCTCCGCGAGCGCACCACCTTGGAGCCGCGGTCGGCGCGCTTCGACTGGGGCGACGGCGCGACCCGGGTCCACGTCCGGTTCGTCGCGAAGGGCGAGGCGAAGAGCATCGCGGCGCTCGAGCACGTGCGACTCGCCGACGCCCAGGAGGCGGAGCGGGTGAAGGCCATGTGGCGTGAACGGGTCGCGACGCTGAAGGAGGTGCTGGAGGGATGAGCGCCGGGCAGGGGACGGTCGCGCGACCGGACTAGGTGGCGACGACCTCGTCCCAGGCGATCCGGTAGCGCTGCTCGGGACCGAGCGTCCGCTCCGGCCTGAGGAAGGTCCGCATCGCGACCGGCATCAGCAGGCGCATCAGCGTCGTCGCGACCGGCCCGAACGACTTGCTGTTGTTCGTCTTGGCGGCCCGCGCGGCGACCTTCTCCACGCGCGGGCGGCGCAGCCGCTCGTAGGCGGCGAAGGCGCTCGGCACGTCGGGCAGGTCGCGCAGGCAGCGGGCGAGCTGGACCGCGCTCTCGGTGGCGAGCGACGCGCCCTGCCCCGAGCTCGGGGACGGCGCGTGCGCCGCGTCGCCCACCAGCACCATCCGGCCGCGGTGCCAGCGTGGCAGCTTGGGCATAATCTCGATCGAGCCGAGGACGATCAGCCGGTCGGCGCTGGTGTGCTCGAGCAGGTCGCGGCCCGGCACGTCGTCGGCGTAGACCTCGCGCAGCCGCCGCAGCCAGTCGGCCGCCGGCACCTCCTGCGCCTGCGCGGTCGTCATCGGCGTCTCGTGGGGGAGGTTGCCGAACCAGGCGGTGCGGCCGTCCGGCTGCACCCAGTACCCGAGGAACCCCCGCTTGCCGAAGACGAAGTACGTCGCGTCCGGGTCGGCCGGCACCGCGATGTCGGCCGCCGCGCCGAAGTTCAGCAGCGGGACGTGCTCCGGTCCGGGTGCGTCCGGGTCGATCAGCGTGCGCACCGTCGAGCGGATCCCGTCGGCGCCGACGAGCACGTCCCCGCTCGCGCTGCTGCCGTCGGCGAATTGGGCCGTGATGCCGGCCGGCGTGTCGTCGACGGCGACGAGCCGCTTGCCGTACTCCATCCGCACGCCCTGGGCGACGGCGTGGTCGTGCAGGGCGCGGTAGAGGTCCGAGCGCCACAGCGCCTGACTGGGCGGCAGGCCGGCGAGGCCGGGGATCGCGCCGATCCGCTTGCCGCGGCCGTCGGCCATGACCATGTGCTCGATTGGCTGGCCGACCGCCCGCACCGCCTCGTCCGCGCCGAAGATGCGCAGCGCGTCGAGCCCGTTCGGCGCGACCGTCAGCATGCCGCCGACGCCGTCCGCCGGGGTCGCGTACGCCTCGTAGACGGTCGGCTCGATGCCCGCCTTGCGCAGCGCCATCGCCGCCACCGGCCCGGCGATCCCGCCTCCGATGACCAGCGCGGTCCTGACTCGTGTCATGTCTTGCTCCCGAAGATCTCCTGCCATGCCCGGATGTAGTCCGGCCGCTTCAGCGACTCGATGAGGCCCGTGACGAAGCGGGACTCGGCCTCCACCAGCGCGAGCCGGTAGTCCTCCTCGACGAGGAACACCCACGGCACGCCGGCGTCGGCGGCGGTCTGCACGGTGGCCCGGATCTCGTCGATCTCCTCGGCGAGCGCGGCCAGGCGCCGGGTGAGCAGCTCGACCGCGTCGGCCGGGGAGAGCACGCTCAGCAGCGACAGCGCGACGCCGAACTCCGGATACTCGTGCCGCGGCTGCGAGACCAGCTCGCGCAGCCAGTCGTAGAGCTCGCTCCGTCCGTCGTCGGTGAGCGCGTAGACGGTCCGCTCCGGCCGCTGGGTGTCGCGCACCGTCTCCTGCTCGGCGATGAAGCCGGCCCGCTTGAGCTGCTCCACGACCATGTAGAGCGAGCCTCGGTTGTACTTGATGTTGCGGTCCTTGCCGTGCTCCTTCAGCCGCCGCCCGATCTCGTACGGGTGCAGCGGCCCCATGAGCAGCTCGGCGAGCACCGCCAACGCGAGTGGGTTCGCCACCTTGCGCCCCTGCGCCACGACAGCCTCATTTCGTTAGCCGAGTCCTACTATCCGGGATCGACTAGTCAGTGTCAACTATCTGCTGCTCTCGTCCGCCGCTCCCGCGATCGCTGCCCAGGCGTGATGTGCGCTGGTGTATGTGCGGCGTATGCAATACTGCCACGACGTATGGGAACCCTGGTGCAGATCCGCGACGTCCCGGATGACGTCCACCGGACGCTCAAGTCCCGCGCTGCTGCTTCCGGCGTGTCGCTGTCCGAGTATCTCCGCACCGTGCTGACCCGCGCGGCCGCTCGCCCGACTCCCGCCGAGCTTTCGGCGAGGATCGCGGCCCGCGGGCCCGTAGAGCCGGCGGAGCCGAGCGAGGTCACCGTACGCTCGCTCCGCGAGCACGGCGAGTGACGGTCATCGACACATCCGCGGTCGTCGACTTCCTGCTCGGGGTCGGCGTGATGGGTCGCGTGCAGCAGCTGATGGAACAGGAAGGCGAGCTTGCCGCGCCTGACCTGCTGGTCTTCGAGACGCTCGCAGTCATACGCCGGCAATCGCTCCGCGGCAGCATCGCCGGCGACCGGGCGTCGGGTGCAGTCGACGATCTGGGTGATCTTCCGGTCGAGCTGTTCCCCAGCCTCCCGCTGCGGCGACGCGCGTGGGAGCTCCGGAGCAACTTGACAGCGGCGGATGCGCTGTTCGTCGCCCTTGCCGAGCGGCTCGGCGAGCCGCTCGCGACGAAGGACGCGGCGCTCGCCGCCGCGGCGAGCGAACACGCGGCGATCGACGTGCTCTCGCTCGTCGAACGCCGCTGAAGCCGTCGTACACGGGATCAGGGCACGAGGATCAGCTTGGTCGGCGGCTCCGCCAGCGCGGCTTCGGCGTCGTCGAAGCCGACCACCGCGCTGGTCACGAGCGCCGGGTCGAGCCGGCCGTCGCCGATCAGCGCGAGGACCTCGGGGATCAGCGCGCGCGCGTGGCAGCGGCCGGTGTGCAGCGTGCAGCCGCGCGTGTACATCTCCAGCAGCGGCATCGGCGTGGTCTGCTCGAAGTAGATCGCGACGCTGGTGCAGGCGCCGTCCGGAGCGGTCGAGCGCAGCGCGGCGTGCAGGCCGCCGTGATCGCCGGACGCGTCCACGGTGATCGGGAAGCGCCCGAACTTCAACGGCCACGCGGGCGCGCCGTCCTCACCGCGCGGCACCTCGACCGGCTCGACGCCCAGCGCGGCGGCGCGTTCCAATTGTCCGGGCTCGGCGTCGGCGTACACGACCCGCTCCGCTCCGAGCGCCTTCGCGCACGCGGCCGCGTACAGTCCGACGCTGCGCGCCGAGCCGCCGACGACGAGCACTTCGGCGCCGGGTGCCTGCGCGAGCGGCACCGCCACCGCGCGGTAGCCGTCCGGCACGTTGTCGGCGACGCTGGCGACCGCGACCGGGTCGAGGCCGTCGCCCAGCGGCACGAGCATCGCGTCCGCGAAGGGGATGCGAATCACGTCGGCGAGCGCGCCGCCCCAGTCACCGCCGAACGGCTGCATGCCGTACGCCGAGCCGCGCGGGACCGCCTCGCAACTCCCGGTCCGGCCGGCCGCGCACGCCACGCAGGCGCCGCACGAGATCTGGAACGGGACGACGACGACGTCGCCCGGTACGAAGTCACGAACCGCATCGCCGACCTCGATCACCTCACCGACGCACTCGTGGCCGAGCGGAAACGGCTCCCCGATCGGGATCGTCCCGGAGAGGAAGACGGCATCGAGGTCGCACATCGCCACGGCGAGCGGGCGCACGAGCGCCTCGCCGTCCCCCTGCAGGCCGGGCGCCGCCGCCTCGCTCCAGCGGACGGCACCCGCACCGGTGATCTCGAGCTGTCGCATGCCGCTGGACTATGACGCGAGCCCGCGACCATCCTCCGGCTCGTCGGACCACGGCTCGCGTTCGAGCGCGGCCTCGAAGTCGGCGCGGTCGTGCACGGGCTCGCCGTGGGAGACGAGGACGCGCTCGAACGGCAGCGCGAGGAGGGCTCGGAGCGCCGGGAGCGTGCGCTCCTCGTGCCAGGGGGTCGCCCACGCGCGCAGCACGCCGCCCGGTGCCGTCATGCCGTCGGCGAAGACGAGCGCGCGCTGCTCGGGCAGGTAGACCGGCGTCTCCATCCCGCCGCGCCCGTCGTACTGCGCCAGCAGCCCGCCCGGGAGCTCGTCGCCGGGGCGGACCGGCTCGAGCTCCCTGCGCGGCACGTCGTCGCGCCAGAACAGGTAGGGCCCGTAGGCGCGGACGCCGTACCAGCGGACGAACAGGTCGATGTCGCGGACGTGGTCCGGCTTCAGCACGACGGCGACGCCGGGTCTGAGCGCGTCCAGACGTGCCCAGACGTCGCGGGCGTGGGGCGGCGGCGCGAGCGGGTCGAGCAGGATCGCCGCGCCGCGGGACTCGACCGCGAACGACGCGATCTCGGGCTCCCAGTCGTTGCCCTCCTCCCAGTCCGGGTGGGGCTGACGCCACAGCCACAGCCCCGGCGCCACGTCGCGCACCTCGACGCTCACGGTGCGCGATCCTACCCGGCGGGCGCTTGCCAAGACCGTGTCGTCTGCGGCAGAGTGAGGAGTGGCACGTCCCACTCTTCAAGGAGCCCATGGCCGTCGACGACCCCGTCCTGCTCACCTGTGCGATCTCCGGCGCGGT
>DATHJG010000757.1:0-3213 GCA_035489875.1 Solirubrobacteraceae bacterium
CCGGTCTGCATCCTCGCCGGAGCGAGCACCGGCAAGACCCGGGCGCTCACTCACCGCATCGCGCACGGCGTCGCGACGGGCGTCTACGACCCCGCGCGGGTTCTCGCGCTCACGTTCACCACGCGCGCGGCCGGTGAGCTGCGCACGCGGCTGCGCCAGCTCGGCGCCGGCGGTGTCACGGCGCGCACGTTCCACTCCGCCGCGCTGTCGCAGCGCAGCCACTTCTGGCCGGAACTGGTCGGCGGCACCCTGCCCCGCATCCTGAACGGCAAGGGTCGTCTGCTCGGGCAGGCGGCGGAGACGCTGAAGATCCGCGTCGACACGGCGGCGCTGCGCGACGTGGCCGCGGAGATCGAGTGGCGCAAGATCTCGCGGATGACGCTCGATGACTACGCGCGCGCCGCCGGATCCCGTGCCTTGCCGCCCGGTATCGGGGTCGACGCGATGGTGGCGCTGCAGCAGACCTACGAGCGGATCAAGGACGATCGCCGCCAGCTCGATTTCGAGGACGTGCTTCTCGCGACGGCGGGAATGATCGAAGCCGAGCCGCGGGTCGCCGAGCAGGTGCGGGCGCAGTTCCGGTTCTTCGTGGTCGACGAGTACCAGGACGTGTCGCCGCTGCAGCAGGAGCTGCTCGACCTCTGGCTCGGTACCCGCAGCGAGCTGTGCGTCGTCGGGGATGCCAGCCAGACGATCTATTCGTTCGCGGGGGCGTCGAGCGAGTACCTGCTCGGGTTCGCGGCGCGGTATCCGGGCGCGACGGTGGTGCGGCTGGAGACGAACTACCGGTCGACGCCCCCGATCCTCTCGATGGCGAACCGTTTGATGCGCGGGCGCCCCGGCGCGCTGGAGCTGCGCGCCGACGACACGATCACGGCCAAGGCGCCCGCGGTGCCCGAGCCCACCGGCTACGACACCGATCTCGACGAGTCCCGAGCGATCGCGGCCGCGGTCGCCGCCGAGATCGCCGGTGGGACCCGTCCCGAGAAGATCGCCGTGCTCTACCGGGTGAACTCGCAGGCCGCGCAGCCGGAGGCGGCGCTCGGCGACGCCGGCATCAGCACGCGGCTGATCGGCGCGACGAGGTTCTTCGACCTCGACATCATCAAACGCGCCGTGCTCGAGCTGAAGAGCGTCGCGCGGTCGGGGGAGCGTGGGCCGCTGTTCCAGTCGGTGAGCGACGTGCTGCGCCACATCGGCTGGACGCTGCAGCCGCCGGAGGGCGGTGGGGCGGTGCGCGAGCGCTGGGAGGCGCTGACCGCTCTGATCGAGCTCGCCGATCAGGCGCCGCCCGGCACGACCCTCGTGACCTTCGTCGACGAGTTGCTCGAGCGTCAGGCCGCCCAGCACGAGCCGACGGTGTCGGCCGTCGTGCTGTCGACGCTGCACAGCGCCAAGGGCCTGGAGTGGGAGTCGGTGCACATCTGCGGGCTCAGCGAGGGGCTGCTGCCCGTCAACCACGCGCGCGGGCTCGCCGCGATCGACGAGGAGCGCCGTCTGCTCTACGTGGGCATCACGCGGGCACGTCGTCGGCTCGCGCTGTCGTGGTCGCATCAGGGACTGCGCGGCCAGCGCCGGGAGCCCAGTCGCTTTCTGGCTGAGCTGCGCACGAGCAGCGCGGATGGCGGTGCTGCGGGACGGCGGTGACCGTCCCGCCCTCGTCTGACAGGCGCCAGGCCCGTGCCTCGGCCGGTCCGTCGTCGAGCCGGGCGAGGATGCGCCGCGCCGCGAACGCCGCCACCGACCCGACCGTCAGGGCGGACGTGCGGGGCGCCGGGCGGCCCCAGAGCTGTGCCGCGATCGCCGGCCACGCGGGATCGGCGTCGGTGTGCGCCAGCTGCACGCAGTACAGGCACGGCCCCGAGCCCGGTTCGACGAACGGGCCGATGGTCACGGAACGGTCGGCCGCGACGATCGGCAGGTGCGGCACGTCGCGCCGTAACCAGCGCTGCGCATCGTCGGGGCCGATGACCCAGGCGGCCACGAGCACGACGAGGGCGGGGCCGGGCTCGGCGGCGGGAGCGAGCCGTCCGGCATCGTGCAGCAGGGCGGCGAGCGTCGTCGCGACCGGTCCGTCACCGAACACGAGCACCCGTTCGGCCTGATGAACGGATGCGGTGGCCGCCTCGTCGCGCAGCACCGGTTCGAGCGCGGCGAGGAGGTCGCTCGCCCGCTCGTCGGGCAGGCCGGCCGCGCGGGCGAGCATGCTCCATCCGCTCGGGGACACCCCACGGCGCAGCGCCGCGATGAGGCGCTCCTGGCCGGCGCTCACGTCGTCGAGCACGATGCGCGGAGCGTCGATGCCGAGCTGCAGACTCGTCGGGGTGCGCCAGACCAGCGGGATGTCGTCGGCGAGCTTCAGGACCATGGGGGACAGGATCGCGCGGGGGCGGCGTCGTGCGTGCGACGTATCCACAGGCTGGTTTCGACACGCGACCTGCGGTCGCTACTCAACCAGCGGGAGACACGCGACCTGCGGTCGCTCCTCAACCAGCGGGAGGTCAGTCCTCCTTGGGACGGTCTCCCGACTCGTCGTTGAGCAGATCCTCGAGCGCCTGGTCGACGTCGTCGGGTTCCGGTTTTCCGCCCTGCAGGCGCGCCACGAGGGCGGCCGGGTCGTCGATGTCCGCGTCGGAGGGGACGATGTCGGGGTGCGCCCAGAGCGCGTCGCGCGCCTCGGCGCCCACGGCATCCTGAACCGCCTGCCACATCGCGGCCGCCTCGCGGAGGCGGCGCGGGCGCAGCTCGAGGCCGACGAGGGTCGCGAAGGCCGACTCGGCCGGTCCGCCCGCTGCACGGCGCCGGCGCACGGTCTCGGCAATCGCGCCGCTCTTGGGCAGGCGCGACGTCGCGGTCGCCGTCACGACATCCACCCAGCCCTCGACGAGCGCGAGCATCGTCTCGAGCCGGCCGAGCGCGGCGAGCTGCTCGTCGGATTTCGGCGGGATGAGGGCGCCGTTCGTGACGGCGGCCCGCAGCTCCTCGGGGTTCGCCGGGTCGAAGTCGGCGGCGAGCTCCTCGAGCCGGTCGGTGTCGATCCGGATGCCGCGCGCGAAGTCGGTGATCTGGGTGAGCAGGTGCAGCCGCAGCCATTTCGCGTGCCGGAACAGCCGCGCGTGCGCGAGCTCCCGCACGGCGAGGTAGATGCGCACCTCCTCGGCCGGGATGTCGAGCCCGGAGCCGAACGCGTCGACGTTCTGGGCGACGAGCGCG
>DATHJG010000758.1:0-2591 GCA_035489875.1 Solirubrobacteraceae bacterium
GAGGTCGCCGGGCTGGTGGTCCGCGTCGGGGGAGTGGCCGCCGTGGACGGGGCCACGCTGACCGTCGAGCCGGGGCGCGTCGTGGGCCTGATCGGCCCGAACGGCGCCGGCAAGACGACGTGCATCGACGCGATCACCGGATTCGTGCAGCCGGTCGCGGGTCATGTGGCCCTCGACGGCACCCGCGTAGAAGGATGGTCTGTGCACCGGCGTACGCGAGCCGGCGTCAGCCGGTCGTTCCAGTCGCTCGAGCTCTTCGAGAGCAGCACCGTGCGCGAGAACCTCGGCGTGGCCTCGGACAAGGGCGCGAAGCGCGACTACGTGCTCGACCTCATCCGCCCCAAGCCCAGCCCGCTCTCGGCCGCAGCCATCGCGGCGGTCAAGGAGCTCGAGCTCGAGGCGCTGCTCGACGAGAAGGTGGGCGACCTCCCCTACGGCCAGCGGCGGCTGGTCGCCATCGCCCGCGCGATCGCCACCAGCCCCTCCGTCCTGCTCCTCGACGAACCGGCCGCGGGCCTCAGCTCGGCGCAGACGCTCGAGCTCGCCGCCGTCGTGCGCCGGCTGGCCGACGAGTGGGGCCTCGGCATCCTCGTCATCGAACACGACATGGCATTCGTCATGGGTGTCTGCGACGAGGTCGTGGTCCTCAACTTCGGCAAGCAGATCGCACAGGGGACGCCCGCGGACATCCAGCGGAATCCGGACGTCATCGCGGCCTACCTCGGCGACGACACCAAGAGCGCGGCAGCGTCAGGCATGGCGAACGTCCTGGTCGCGGCCGAGCGTGAGGGGGAGTGGAAGCGATGACCGCCCTGCTGGAGGCCGAAGGCCTGTGCGCCGGATACAACGGCCAGCCGGTCGTCCGTGACCTCGACCTCGAGGTGCAGCAGGGTGAGGTCGTCGCGCTCTTCGGCCCGAACGGCGCCGGCAAGACGACGACGCTCCTGACGCTCGCAGGCGAGCTGCAGGCGATCGGCGGCGCGGTGCGCATCGACGGCAGGCCGGCTCCGGCGGCGTTGCACCGACGCGCCCGCAACGGCCTGTCCTTCGTGACGGAGGAGCGGTCGGTGTTCATGGAGATGACCGTCGATGAGAACCTCCGCGTCGCGCGTCTCGACCGGGCCAAGGTGCTCGAGTTGTTCCCAGAGCTCGAGCCGCTGATGGGCCGCCGCGCTGGACTCCTCTCCGGAGGAGAGCAGCAGATGCTCACCCTTGGTCGCGCGCTCGCGCGCGATCCCCGCCTGCTGATGGTCGACGAGCTGTCGCTGGGCCTCGCCCCCTTGATCGTGCGCCGGCTGTTGGACGCCCTGCGGAGGGCGGCGGACGCCGGCGTCGGCGTGCTCTTGGTCGAGCAGCACGTGGACCAAGCGCTGAAGCAGGCCGATCGCGTCTACGTCATGGAGCGCGGCTTGGTGGTGCTCAAGGGCCCGAAGAGCGAGGTTGCCGACCGGGTCCACGAGATCGAGGCGTCGTATCTCGGCGCGGCCGGAGGACACCGCTCGACGCCCGCGAGCGCGCAATGATCGCGCGCGACACGATCGTCGTGGAGCGCCCCGTTTCCGGGGTCGCGGTCGTCACGATGAGCAGGCCGGACCGTGGCAACGGCGTCGTGCCCGAGATGGCGCGCGACCTTCTCGCCGCGCTCGACGACCTCGAGCCGGACCGCACCGTTCGCGCCATCGTGCTCACCGGCGCGGGCCGCCAGTTCTCGGCCGGTGCGGACCTCGTGGAGATGAAGGAGTATCTCGACCACCGTCTGGCCGCCGAGCAGGAGCCGTACAACGCGCGCGTGCTGTTCCCGGTCACCCAGCGCATCGTCGCGTCGAGACTGCCGTTCGTGGCCGCGATCAACGGCGGCGCCACGGCGGGGGGCCTGGATCTCGCGCTCGCCTGCGACGTTCGCCTCGCCTCCACGCGGGCCAAGCTCGGGGAGACCTACATCAATCTCGGTCTCACGCCGGGGAACGGCGGGACGTACTTCCTCCCGCGGCTGGTCGGCTCGGGCATGGCTGCCGAGCTGGCGCTGACCGGCGAGATCGTCGACGCGGCGCGGGCGCTCGAGATCGGGCTGGTCAACCGCGTCGTGGAGCACGACGCGCTGATGGACGAGAGCGTCGCGCTCGCGGCTCGGATCGCCGCCAAGCCGTGGCGTGCGGTCGAGGCGACGAAGCAGGCGCTGCGGTCGAGCTGGCAGCTCGATCTGGCGGGGGCCATGAACGCGAGCTTCTGGGCCGTCGCGGCGCTCCACCACACGGACGATCTCAAGGAGGGCGTGAACGCGTTCCTCGAGCAGCGGCCTCCCGTCTACAACCGGGACGCGCGAGCGTGAACGCTCGGCGATTGCGCCGCTCGGCCTTCTCGCAGATCCGGTACCATCTGAAAAACGAACGCTTGTTCAAGCCTTTGGAGCCGGGATGACCTACATCGAACACGAGAGCGACGCGCTGTCCTACGACGTCAGCCTCAACGAGGCGGAGCAGCAATACCCGCTGCCGCCGAGCGTGCTCGACGTCCGGCACTACCGGGATCCCGCCCAGTTCGATCGCGAGATCGAGCGGATCTTCCTGCAGACGTGGCTGCCGGCCTGCCCG
>DATHJG010000759.1:0-6397 GCA_035489875.1 Solirubrobacteraceae bacterium
GGCCGGTTTCGTCAAGGACTCCACCGTGCTGTTCCGCAAGCTGCGACCGGCGTTCCGCTCGCTCGCGGACGCCTCCCCCGGCCTCGCGTCGGCGTTCCGCACGGGCGAGCCCGCGCTGCGCCGGGCGCCCGCGCTCAACACGCGCCTGGTCTCGGCGCTCGAGGCGGTCGAGGCGTTCGCCGCGGACGCGCGCGTGGAGCCGGCGGTGGCGCGGCTCGGTCGCTTCGCCACGCTGCTGGAGCCGACCGCCGCGTTCGTCGCGCCCGCCCAGACGACCTGCAACTACCTCGCGCTGCTGTTCCGCAACGTCGCGAGCGCGGTGTCGGAGTCCGACGTCGTCGGCAGCTTCCTGCGCTTCGGCGTGATCGCGATGAAGCAGAGCCCGAACAGCGAGGCCGGCCCGTCCTCGGCGCCCGCCAACGGGCCGCCGAGCACGGAGAACCTCACGGCGGACAGCTTCCTGCACTCCAACCCGTACCCGAACACCGCGGCGCCCGGCCAGGTGCACGAGTGCGAGGCGGGCAACGAGCGCTACCAGGCCGGCGGCCAGGCCATCGGCAACCAACCGGGCGACCAGGGCACGTTCTCGGAGCGGATCGAGCGATGAGGCGCGTCTCGGACGGCATGCCGAAGTTCCGCGCCGGGCTGATCGCGCTGGTCGTGGCCGTGCTCGGCACCTACCTCGCGTTCACCAAGGACATCCCGTTCACGTCCGACCGCCAGATCTCCGCGGTGTTCCGGACCTCCAACCTCGTCGCCCAGCGCTCGCCCGTGCGGATCGCGGGCGTCGACGTCGGCAAGGTCGTGCGCGTCGAGCGCTACCGGGACACCGACCTCGCGCTCGTCACGATGACGCTCGACGACGACACGCGGGTGCACGCCGACGCGACGATCAAGATCCGCCCGCGCCTGTTCCTCGAGGGCAACTTCTACCTCGACCTCCAACCCGGGACGCCCGGCGCCCGCGCGCTGGCGGACGACGGCGTCGTCCCGCTCGCGCAGACGTCCACGCCGGTGCAGCTCGACCAGGTGCTGACCGCGCTGCAGTCCAACACGCGCGGCGCGCTGCAGGAGGCGGTCAAGGGCTTCGGCGACGCGCTCGGCTCCGAGCCGTCGGCGGCCGACGACTCGCGCCAGGACCCCGCGGTGCGCGGCCTCACCGGCGGCGAGGCGCTGAGCGAGACGCTGAAGACGAGCCCGCAGTCGCTGGAGGGCACCGCGGTCGTGTTCGACGGGCTGCTCGGCCAGCGGCCCGGCGACCTGGCGCGGACCGTGCGCGGGTTCGGGCGCACGATGCGCGCGCTGAGCGAGCACGAGGCGCAGCTCGGCAACCTCGTGAGCGACTTCAACACGACGATGGCCACGTTCGCCGCGCGCTCGGACGACGTGCGCGCGACGGTCCGCGGTCTGGCGGGCACGGTCGGCGCCGCGCGGCCCGCGTTCGCCGGCCTGCGCGCCGCGACGCCCGCCACGCGGCGCTTCGCGCGCAACCTCACCGCCAGCCTGCCCGAGCTGCCCGGCGCGATCGACGCCGCCCTGCCGTGGCTCGCGCAGGCCGCGCCGCTGCTCACCGACGCCGAGCTCGGCGGCCTGCTGGACGAGCTCCAGCCGGCGACCGCCGACCTCGCGGCGCTCGGCGAGGCCACGCGCCGCTGGCTGCCGCGGATCGACGCGTTCGACCGCTGCGCGATCGAGGTGCTGCTCCCGACCGCGAACGTCAAGGTCGACGACGGCGACTTCTCGGCCGGCGTCGAGAACTACAAGGAGTTCTGGTACGCGATGGTCGGGCAGGCCGCCGAGGGCCAGAGCTTCGACGGCAACGGCTCGTTCCTGCGCCTCCAGGCGGCCGGCGGCCCGAACATCATCAAGACCGGCAAGACGAACTACGGCAAGGAGGCGATGTTCGGCAAGCCGGTGCTGCCGCCGCTGCGCACGCGGCCGGCGTACTCCAACCAGCTTCCGCCGCTGCGCCGCGACCGGCCGTGCCACGAGAACCCGGTGCCCGACGTCAACGGCCCGGCGTCGGTCGGCGCGGCCGACGGATCGCGGCCCGACGCGGCGGCACCGGACCCGGCGGGCGTCGTCGGCCTCGGTGACCAACCCTCGTCGCTGCCCAAGCTCAGCGCGCGGATGGTGGGCGGATGAGCGGCCCGCTGCGTGAGCGCGTGCGCGCGGTCGTGATGATCGCGCTGCTGATCGTCCTCGCGACGGTCGTCTCGCTCTACATCCTCTCCAACCAGAACCTCACCGGCCCGAGCTGGATGCCGGTGATCGGCAAGGACCACTTCCGCATCGACGCGCGCTTCACGAGCGCCGCCGGCGTGATGCCCGGGCAGGGCCAGGCGGTGACGATCTCAGGCGTCAAGGTCGGCCAGATCGCCGGCGTGCGGGTCGACGGCGGCACCGCCGTGCTGTCGCTCGACATCGAGCGCCGCTTCGCGCGCGTGCGGCCCGACGCGACGCTGCTGCTGCGGCCCAAGACCGGGCTGAAGGACATGGTCGTCGAGCTCGATCCCGGCACGCCGGCGAGCGGGCCGCTCGTGAAGGAGGGCGCGACGCTCGGCACCCGGGCGACGGCGCCGGACGTCAACTTCGAGGAGATCCTCGCCAGCCTCGACACCGACACGCGCACGTCGCTCCAGCTGCTGCTGACCGACGGCGGGAAGGCGCTCGGCGACGGCGGCGGGCGCCGGCTCGCGAACACGCTGCGGCGCTTCGAGCCGCTCTCCCGCCATGCCGCGCAGGCGACAAAGCTCGTCGCCCGGCGGCGCACGAAGCTCAAGCGGCTGATGGGCAACCTGTCGAAGATCGCCGGCGAGCTCGGCTCGCGCGACCACCAGCTCGGCCGCTTCGTCGACTCCAGCGCGGCCGTCTTCCGCCGCTTCGCCAACCAGAACGAGCGGCTGGCCCAGACGCTGGAGCTGGCCCCGGCGGCGCTGGCGTCCAGCACGACGGCGCTGGGGCAGCTCGACCGGCTCGGCACGACGCTGCGGACCGGCCTCGACGACCTCGCGCCGGGCGCCAAGGCGCTCGGGCCGACGCTGCGCCAGGTGCAGCCGTTCTTGGGAGCGACCACGCCGGTGCTGCGCGACCAGCTCCGCCCGTTCGCCCGCGAGGCGCAGCCGACCGCGCGCAAGCTGGTCCCGGCGGCGCGCGACCTGGCGCAGGCGACGCCGAAGCTCGCCGAGTTCACCGACGTGCTCAACGCGATCTTCGACGAGATGGCCTACGACCCGCCCGGCAACGACGCGAAGGGCCAGAGCTACCTGTTCTACGTCCCCTGGGCCGGCCACAACACGAACTCGATGCTGTCCTCGCAGGACGGCATCGGCGCGACGCGGCGCGGCCTCGTCCTGTTCTCCTGCGGCTCGCTCGAGCTGTTCAAGCTGTTCGCGTCGCCACGGCGGAACCCGACGCTGTCGACGCTGCTGCAACTCCTCAACGCGCCGGTGTTCGAAGAGGTCTGCAAGCCGCGGGAGGCGCCGCCCGGATGATCAAGACCTCCCCCACCGTCCGCCAGATCGTCGCGATGGCGCTGTTCACGCTGTGCAGCTTCGGCGCCATGCTGTTCCTGTGGCTGGCGTTCGGCGGCTCGATCCCGCTCAAGCCGAAGGCCTACCGCTTCGACGTCGTGTTCCCGGAGGCGACCACGCTCGCCGAGCAGGCGGAGGTGCGGATCTCCGGCGTCCCGGTCGGGAAGGTCGTGCGCATCGAGGGCTCCGGCGGCAAAGGCGCGCGCGCGACGCTCGAGATGAACGACCGCGCGCCGGTGTCGAAGGACACGCGCGCGATCCTGCGGATCAAGACGCTGCTCGGCGAGACGTACGTCGAGCTGACGCCGGGGAACCCGTCGAAGGGGACGCTGCGCGAGGGCGCGACGCTGAGAGCGTCGGCGGTCGCGCCGACGGTCGAGCTCGACGAGATCATGCGCACGTTCGACCCGAAGACCCGCGCCGACTTCCAGACGTGGATGCAGTCGCAGGCGCAGGCGATGCAGGGGCGCGGCATCGACGTGAACACCACGTTCGGGCTGTTCCCCGGCTGGGTCGACGAGCTGACGAACGTGCTCGCGACGCTCGACACGCAGTCGGCCGCCATGCGCCGGACTGTCGCGAGCACCGGCGATGTCTTCGACGCGATCTCCGAGCGCGAGGGCGACCTGCGCGGGCTGATCGCCGCGTCCGAGCGGCTGTTCACCACCACCGCCGCGCGCGACGAGCAGCTCGCGGCGATCTTCCGGGAGCTGCCGCGCTTCGAGCGCGAGAGCCGCGCGTTCCTACCGGAGGTGACGAAGCTCGCGGACGCCGGGCGCCCGGTCGTGCGCCAGCTCCAGCCGGCGGCCGACGAGATGGCCCCGACGTTCGCGGCGCTCACCGACCTGGCGCCGGAATTCGACGGCTTCTTCTCCAGGCTCGACGCGGTCGTGACCGCGTCGGAGCGGGGCCTGCCCGCGTTCGAGCGCGTGCTGGGAGAGCTGCCGCCGGTGCTCGACGCGTTCCAGCCGTGGCTGCGCAACGTGAACCCGATGGTCGGCTACCTCGG
Source organism: Solirubrobacteraceae bacterium (assembly GCA_035489875.1). Lineage (GTDB taxonomy): Bacteria > Actinomycetota > Thermoleophilia > Solirubrobacterales > Solirubrobacteraceae > DASQMT01. The sequence continues at coordinate 4,543 of DATHJG010000759.1, forward strand.
CCAGCACAAGCGCGAGATCACGGCGTTCCTCGCGAACACGACCGCGGCGAGCCTCGCGCGCGACCTGCCGGACGTGTTCGAGGACCCGAACGCCACGCTGGGCAGCGCGGTCCACTACCTGCGCACCAGCCAGACGCTCTCGCCCGAATCGCTGACGTTCTACCCCCGCCCGCTCGGCTCGAGCCGCGCGAACGCCTACCAGGCGCCCGGCGCCGGCGACCGGCTCGCCGCCGGGCTGCCGGTGCTCTCGCCGGAGCCGTGCGGGAACGGGGACGTCGCGCCGCCCGCGACCGCGATCCCGGAGACGCTGACGCCGCTGATCAAGGAGTACGCGTTCCGCACGGACGGTCGCGCCGTCGCCCGGCCGGGCTGCGCGGCGCAGGGGCCGTTCCCCGGCTTCGGCACGACGTTCCCGCAGCTACGCGCCGAGCCCTGATGGGTTCGGGTTTGACATTCGGGTCCACGCGTGTCTACCATCGATGCGGCTTTTGGAGACGGCACCGTACCGCAGGGCCGCCGCCCACGGCGAGGGCGGTCGAGCGATGTGATCGGTGGTCATCTGAGGAGCGGAGGAGGGGGATGCACTCAGAAGGCAGACGCCGGGGCAAGCCCCGGCAAACCATGCTCACGCTCGGGCTGGCCGGCGCGCTCGCCGGCGCGCTCGCGCCGGGCGCCGCCGCCCAGGGGCCGGGCCGCGCATACGAGCTGATCTCCCCGATCGACAAGAACCTCGGCGACGTCCTGCGCGTCCCGCCGGCCGCCGACGACGGGAGCACGATCCCGTTCGCCACGACCGCGGCGCTGGACGACGCCGCTGGAGCCCAGAACGCGAGCTACACCGTCGCCCGGCGAACCGCGACAGGGTGGATGCTGGCGGACGCCAACCCGGCGAGCCTCGAGCCGCCGCAGACGCTCCAGCCGTCGACGACGATCGCGAACCAGTTCAGCGGCGACTTCTCGGCGGTGCTGGTCCTCGCCGCCGCGGCGTTCGACGCAGGCGACCGGGACGGCCAGCGCGGCGACCTCTACCGGATCGCCGCCGGCTCGGGAGCGGCTACATGGCTGTCCCATGGCGCGACGGTGCCGGACAGCGCGGGCCTGACGGTCAGTCTCGTCTGGGCGTCGCCGGACCTCGACCACGTCGTGTTCTCCGCCACCGGGACGCCTCAGCTGCTGCCGGGCGCAGGCTCGCGCGCCCTGTACGAGCGCATCGGTGACGAGTTGCGCCTGGTCGGCTACCCGCCGGGAAGCGCCACGCCGGCCGCGAACGTCCTCGCGGTCGCGAGCAACCGCGATCGCAGTGGCCTGCAGACCGTCGGCGCCTCCGGTACTGCGGTCGCCCATGGCGGCGCGCGCCCGGTTTCCGACGACGGGCGCCGGATCTTCTTCGCAGCCGGTACCGGCATCGGCGCGGCACAACTCCACCTGCGCGAGGACGGCGTGCGCACCCTCCCGGTCTCGGTCTCCGAGCGCACCGGCAGCGAAGGCACGCTGGCGAACGCCCGCTTCATCGCGGCCAACCCTCAGGGCGACGTGGCGTACTTCACCAGCGCGACCCAGTTGACCGACGACGCCCAGGTGGGAATCAACATCTACCGCTTCTCGCGGCTCGAGGAGCCAGGGCAGCGGTTGCAGCTGATCACATCGCAGGGCGGCACGATCAGCACGGCGATCGCGTCCGCCGACGGCCGGCACCTGTACTTCGTCTCCACCGCCGCGCTGACCGCCGAGGCGACAGCCGGACAGCGCAACGCCTATCACTGGACCGACGGGCAGCTGACGCTCGTCGCCACGGTGGGACCGGACGCCCCGGGAGCGGACGGCGCGATCGCACGCGTGTCGCGTGACGGCTCGT
>DATHJG010000760.1:0-2516 GCA_035489875.1 Solirubrobacteraceae bacterium
CCCTCGCGATCGGCATGACCCTGGTGCTCGGCGCTCCCGCCCGCGGCCGACTGCTCGCGCTGCTCGGCGCTCTCGGATTCCGGCGCAGCCGCGAGCTGCCGATCGTCCTCTGGGAGGTCGCCCCCGCCGTGGTCGTCGCCCTGCCGGTCGGCGTGGGTGTCGGCCTTCTGCTGCCGTTCGTCGTGATCCCCGCCATCGACCTGACCGGGTTCATCGGCGGTGCGCTGCAGCCGGCCGTGCGGCTCGGCGGGCTCGCGCCCCTGATCGTCGCGGCCGGTTTCCTGGTGGTCACCGCTCTCGCGGTGCTGCTCGCCGCCCTCGTCGCCCGCCGCGTGACGGCGGCGCGCACCCTCCGTAGCATCGACGAAGAAGGATGACGTCATGACGCTGACCGAGACACCCGCCCAGGCCGAGCCCGCCGTTCCGGCCGGCCCCGACATCCTGTGCTCGGAGCTGGTGCGCATCTTCACCGCGCAAGGCATCGAGGTGCAGGCGCTGCAGGGCCTCGAGCTGCGGGTCGAGCGCGGCGAGATGGTCGCGCTCGTCGGAGCCTCGGGGTCGGGCAAGTCGACCCTGCTGACGATCCTGGCCGGACTCGACGCCCCGACCGCCGGGTCGGCGCGCGTCGCGGGACACGACCTCGTGACGATGCGCGGCCAGGAGCGGCTCGACTACCAGCGTCGCAGCGTCGGATTCGTCTGGCAGCAGTCCGCGCGCAACCTGCTGCCGTACCTGAGCGCGGCCGAGAACATCGGAATGGCGCACGCGGTGGCCGGTGTCGTTCCGCGTGCGGAGCGGGCGGCCGTGACGGACGAGTTGCTCGGGCTGCTGACCGTTCTGGATGTGGCGGACCGCCGGCCGGATCAGATGTCGGGTGGGCAGAAGCAGCGGGTCGCGATCGCGGTGGCGCTCGCCAACGGACCGCGCGTTCTGCTCGCCGACGAGCCCACCGGCGAGCTCGACGAGGCGACGAGCGCTGACGTGCTCGCCGCGATGGAGACCGTCAACCACGAGCGCGGTGTCACCACGCTCATCGTCACGCACGATCCGGCGGTGTCGGAGCACGTGAACCGCACGGTGCGCATCCGCGACGGCCGCACGTCGACCGAGACCCTGCGCAGCACGCACGTCGACGCGGAGGGTCGCTCGGTACGGACCGCCGAGGAGTACGCCGTGCTCGATCGCGCGGGGCGCATGCAGCTGCCGGCCGAGTTCATGGCGGCGCTGGCGCTCCGCGACCGGGTGCGGCTGGCGCTCGAGCCCGACCGCGTGGAGGTGCGTCCCGGAGATCGCCCGGTTCCCCAGCCGGAACCCGGGCACGGCAGGCACCGCGGCGACGACGGCGAGGCGAGCTCGTGACGGCCGTACTGCGTGCCACCGGCGTGACCCGGGTGTTCACGAGCCCGGCGGGAGACGTCACCGCTGTCGACGGCGTCGATCTCGAGGTGTCGGCGGGGGAGCTCGTGGGCGTGCGCGGTCGATCCGGTTCCGGCAAGACGACCCTGCTCACGATGCTGGGCGGCCTCGATCGTCCGACCAGCGGGCACGTCGAACTCGACGGGCGCGATCTCGCCTCCTACGGCGCCGATCTCGCCGGCGTGCTGGGGGCCCGCATCGCATCCGTGTTCCAGAGCTTCGGGCTGATCGGCGTGCTGTCTGCCGCCGAGAACGTCGAGGTGCCGCTCCGCATCCGACGCGTTGCCCCCGCCGAGCGCGACAAGCGTGTCGCGGGCGCCCTCGCCGCCGTCGGTTTGAGCGGTCACGCGGCGCAGCGACCCGGGGAGCTCTCAGGTGGGCAGCAGCAGCGCGTCGGACTGGCGCGTGCCTTCGTGTCGGACCCCGGCATCCTGCTCGCCGACGAGCCGACCGGACAGCTCGACAGCGAGACCGGCGCGACGATCATGAACCTGATCGCCGGGTTCGTGCACCAGCGCGGGATGGCCGCGATCGTCGCCACTCACGACCCGGCGATGGTGGCACGTGCCGACCGGGTCGTGGACCTGCACGACGGCAAGCTGACAGGATCGGCTGCATGAGCACGCGCCGAGCATTCGGGATGCCGCTGGCCGCCGTCGCGATCGTCGCGATGGTGTCTCTGGCCGGCTGTGTTCCGCAGAAGAACCCGGTCGCCACGTTCCAGGTGGTAGAGGAGACCTACAAGATCGAGCTGACCACGCCCGAGCTGCAGCAGCACGCCCGGGACCTGCTGGCCGGCGACGACGTGGCGAGCATCCCGAACGGTGTCGTCGTGCGCGACGATCCGGGCGTCAACGCACCGTGGTCGTGGCACATCGATCCGGCGACTCTCGAGTTCGCCGACAACACCACCGAGGTGTGCGACGGTCTGCCGTCCTATGTCGAGGACGGCACCGTGACGAGCGACCGCTATTGCCCGTGGAGCGCGGAGATCGTCAGCATCGACTGACCGCGACCCACCCGGATTCAGGCCTTGGTCGACCTGTTCGTCGTAATCGGGCCCGACAGCGGCACCTCGGGCGCTCGCTCGGGGGCCTCGT
>DATHJG010000761.1:0-3175 GCA_035489875.1 Solirubrobacteraceae bacterium
CTCCTCGACGTGGTCTCGTTCACGCTCCCCGACAACCTCGCCTCACGGCGTGTGATGGAGAAGCTCGGCTTCGCCTTCGAGCGCGACACGCTCCACGCCGGGCTGCCGCACGTCCTCTACCGGCGGTTCAGCGCCTCCAGCGCGCGGTCGACGTCGCGCTCGGTCGTGTAGAGGTGGCAGGAGAGGCGCAGCGCGCCGCCGCGGCCCGCCGCCGTCACGCCCGCCTCCTGCAGCCGCTCGGCGGCATCGCCCGGGAGCCTGCCGACCGACACGATCGCCGAGTCCGCCGGCTCCAGCCCCAGCCCGTCGCGCAGGCGCGCCGCCATGCGCACGTCGTGCGCGTGGATCGTCTCGATGCCCACGTCCTCGAGCAGCGCGAGCGCCGGCGCCGCCCCGACCCAGTTCAGCCAGGCGGGCGAGATGTCGAAGCGGCGCGCGTCGGGCGCGAGCCGGAGCGGGCCGCCGTAGTACGTCGAGGCGACGTCCTCCGCCGCGTACCAGCCGGCCGCGTGCGGCACGAGGTCGTCGCGCCGCTCCGGCCGCACGGTGAAGAACGCGGTGCCGCGCGGGCCGAGCAGCCACTTGTAGGCGGAGCAGCCGGTGTAGTCGAAGCGCGAGCAGTCCAGCGGGAGCCAGCCCATCGCCTGCGTGATGTCGACGAACGTGCGCGCGTCGTGGTGCGCCGCCGCGGCGGCGAGGGCGTCGAGGTCCGCCACGCGCCCGTCGGCACTCTGCACGGCGCTGACCGCGACGAGCTCGTGGGCGCCGCCGAGCGCCTCGACGAGCCGGTCGAGCGGCACCAGCTCGACGGTCACGCCGCGCCGCTCCTGGGCGAGGAACGGGAACAGCAGGCTCGTGAAGTCCTCCTCGGCGCACAGCACGCGGGCGCCGGCCGGGAGCGACGCGGCGACGAGCCCGGCGAACGCCGAGAGCGTGGAGCCGACCGCCACGTCGGCGGTCTCCACGCCGGCGAGCCGGGCGAACGTCGCGCGGGCGGCGCCGACCGAGCGATCCCAGCCGTCGAAGCCGGTGCGCCCGTGGCGCCACTCGTCGGCCGCGACGGCGAGCGCGTCGAACGCCGTGCGCGGCGGGAGCCCGTAGGTCGCGGTGTTCAGGTACGCGCCCTCGGGCGAGAAGAGCCGCTGCGCTGCGGCGAGGCGGGCATCGGTGCTGCGATCGGCGACGGCCATGCCGATGAGGGTGACCCACGCAGCGCGCTCGTGCAAATGCGCATGCGCATGCGCTGGAGCACCTCAAGACGAAGGCGGCTCGACGCCGCGCAGGAACAGATCGGTCGCGAAGCGCGCGGCGCCGTCCACGTCGGGCGGCTCGCGCTCGGCCATGCGGCTCCCCAGCTCCACCCCGACCGCGGTCATCGCGTGCGCGCAGTAGTCGACGTCGAGCGCCCGTAGCTCGCCGCGCGCGACCAGCGCGCCGAGATCCTCGGCCAGCTCCGCGGCGCCGAGCGGCAGCTCGTGCTCCAGCCCCGTCGCGCCGAGCACGTCGAGGTTGCGGCGCAGGAACGCGAACGTCGCGGGATCCGCGACGATCGCGGCGAAGAACGCGCGGTAGCCGGCCTCGACGAACTCCGGGAACGTGCGCGCGCTCGCGTGGGCGGCGGCCACGCGGCGCCGGATCTCCGCCCCGGTCTCCGCCACGACCGCGCGGAAGACGGCCTCCTTGTCGGGGAAGTAGTTGTAGAACGTGCCCGAGGCGAGGTCGGTGCGGCGCACGATGTCGCGCACGCCGACCGCCTCGTAGCCGAGCGCGCCGAACGCGTCGCGCGCCGCCGCGATCAGCGCCGCGCGGTTGGCCGCCTTGGTGCGCTCGCGGCGGCCGGACATCCCACGACCGTAGCGGAAGGTGACGCGGGCGTCACGTTTCCGGGATGCGAGGATGCGGGCATGGATCCGGAGGCTGCCGAGGTCAAGGCCGCGGGTGGCGTCGTCTGGCGCCGCGCGCCCGGCGGCGCGCTCGAGATCGTCCTCGTGCACCGACCCCGTTACGACGACTGGTCGCTGCCGAAGGGGAAGCTGGACCCGGGCGAGAGCTGGGAGGAGGCCGCGCTGCGCGAGGTGGTCGAGGAGGTCGGGCTGCGCTGCCGGGTCGGCCCCGAGCTTCCGCCCGTGTGCTACCGCGACAACAAGGGGCGCGCGAAGGTCGTCCGCTACTGGCTCATGGAGCCGGAGGACGGCGGCGCGCCGTTCACGCCGAACGACGAGGTGGACGAGATGCAATGGGTGGACGTCGCGCAAGCGGCAGCGCTGCTGAGCTATCCGCACGACGCGGAGCTGGTGCGGATCGCGGCGGAGCGCCTCGCCGCGGAGGCCCGCTCGTGAACCGCGACCGCTTCCCGGGGCTCGCCGGCGGGTGGGCACGGCTCGACGGGCCCGCCGGCACGCAGATGGTCGACACCGCGATCGAGGCGATGGACGCCTGGATGCGCTCCGGCCACAGCGCGAACCACGGCGGCGTGTTCGCCGCCGCCCACGCGACCGACGAGTGCGTGGAGGACGCGCGCGCGGCGGTCGCGCGGCTGCTCGGCGCGGAGCCGCACGGCGTCGCGTTCGGGCCGTCGATGACCGCGATGACGATGCGGCTCTCCGCCGCCGTCGGCCGGACGCTGTCGCCGGGCGACGAGGTGGTCGTCACGCGCCTGGACCACGATGCGAACATCCGGCCGTGGGTGATCGCCGCGGAGCGGGCGGGCGCGACGGTGCGCTGGGCGGAGCCGGAGCGGGAGACGCTGGCGCTGCCGGCGACGGCGGTGGAGGCGGTGCTGTCGGAGCGCACGCGCTGGGTGGCAGTCACGGCCGCGTCCAACGCCACCGGCACGGTGCCGGAGCTGGCGGGGATCGTCGCGGCCGCGCACGCCGTGGGCGCGCGAGTGTCCGTCGACGCCGTCGCGGCCGCGCCGCACCGGGCGCTGGACCTGGGCGCGCTCGGCGCCGACACACTTGGGTGCTCCTCGTACAAGTGGTACGGCCCGCACATCGGGATCCTCTGCGCATCCCCGGCGTTGCTGGAGGAGCTCGCGCCGGACAAGCTCGCCCCCTCGCCCGACGAGGCGCCCGACCGCTTCGAGCTCGGCACGCTCCCGTTCGAGTCGCTCGCCGGCGTGACGGCGGCGGCCGAGTACATGCTCGCCGTCGGCTACGACGCGATTCGCACGCAC
>DATHJG010000762.1:0-3845 GCA_035489875.1 Solirubrobacteraceae bacterium
GACATCTCCGACGCCGACGCTGTGTCTGGCGGCCGGGTGCCGGTCGGCTGCCGCCTCGACAGCGGTGAGCTGGCCGCCTGCACCGTCACCGCGTACGTCGGCCGCCGCCGCGTTGGCCGGGGCGCCGCGACGTTCAGCGGCGAGAGCCACGGCACCGTCAAGGTCAAGTTGACCGGGCGCGGGCGGCGGCTTGCACGTCGTCTCGGGGGCGTGAAGCTCACCTACCGGGGCGTGGCGACGACCGCGAGCGGCAAGCGCCTGCGCTTCACCGCGTCATCGCGTGTGGTTCCGGCCCGGGCGACAGCAGTCGCTTCGGGCGAGATGTTCGCCAGCGGCTCCACGAAGCTGACTCGCGGGGGAGTGCGGCACGTGCTCGGCATCGCGCGCCGCGTCGTCGGCGCTAAGCGCGTCATCTGCACCGGGTACACCGACAGCATCGGGTCGGCGGCCGCCAACCGGCGCCTCGGCCGGGCGCGCGCGCAGGCGATCTGCACGGCGCTGCGCTGGGCGGGCGTCCGCGCCCCGCTGACGGTCCGCTCCGCCGGTCACACGCACCCGCGTGCGTCGAACATGACACGGCGCGGCCGGGCGCTGAACCGGCGCGTAAAGCTGAAGGTCACGTACCGCTAGACCGCCCGTCGCCTCAGCAGCATCCGGGCGCCGCCGGCCGGACTCCGCAAGGCGCGGATTCAGGTCGTTTCAGCGCCGTCCGGCGCGACAGGTCGCGCCTGATTCGACATCGGGGGCCCTGGGTCTCCCCGGTCGGCTGACCGGATAAGCGGACAGCCGCTCCGAAGCCCACGCTGTCCAATAAGCGGACATCAAGCCCGCGACGCTCGCTGTCCGAATATGCGGACAGCGTCTCCCTTGGGTGCTCGGCATATGCAGACAATGGAACCCCGGCGCTGGACGGTGCCGTCCCCGGAGGACCTCGGGCGTGCGATCGCTGGCGTGCGCGAGGCCCGGGGCCTCACACAAGCTCAACTGGCCGAGGCGACGGCCGTGAACCGATCGTACCCGGCGGCCCTGGAGGCCGGGTCCGACGCACTGGTCCTGGAACGCGCCCTGAGGGCGCTGCGTCGTATGGGCGCCACGATCACCGTTACGCGCGGCAAGCGGAGGCGTTCCTGATCACGCCCGGTGTTCCGGCCAGCGAGCGCCCCAAGTACGGCGGCCTGAACCTCATGAACCATCTGAACGGGGCCTGTCCGCGTTTCGGGTCATGCCACCTGCGGCTCCGCCGAACGGCGACCGAGCGGGCGACGCTCATCTTCGGCGACAGCGCGGCCAAGCCGACGGACCTCGGGCTCATCGACGCGTTCGCGCCGGTGCTCGCGCCCTTGCTCGAGGCCGTCGCCTCCGGCGCCGGCGCGCTGGGACGAGCCGACGTTGATGTGCGCTCGTTCGTCGGCGGGTTGCTTCGCGGCGACCATGTGCGTGGACGAGGCGTGTTCGCTCCGGCCATGACACACGCCCTCAACGACTACATCGAGGCGCGTCAGGCCGCGAGGAGCGACTCGAGCGACCGCTCCAGGCCGGCGTCGCCGACCTCGCGCTCCTCGAGCGGGAGCCCGATCGACGCCGCGGCGCGCTCCGCCGCGGCGCGCGTGGCCGGCGTCGGATGCTGCGCGAGCCAGAGCACGCGCGTGTAGTTGCCGAAGTACGCGTCGCGCAGCTCCGGGTGGCGGTCCAGGCCCAGCTCGCGCAGGACGGTGTGCTCGAACGTGCGCGCGAGGAAGTCGGTCAGCACGTACGTGCCGGGCTCCTCCTCCAGCGCGGCACGGACGTCGTCGCGCGCGAACACGTCGTAGCAGTGCTCGCCGGCGAGGCGCGGCGTGCGCGTCCGCGCGAGCACCTCGTCCAACGCCCCGTACGTCCCGCAGTCCGCGTACGCGACCGCGACGCGCTCGTAGTCGCCGGACAGCCGCACGACCTGCCGCTCCACCGCGCCCGCGATCCGCTCCGGCCGGTTGTGCAGGAGCGCCGGCACGGGATGCACGTCGACGTCCCACCCGCGCCGGCGCGCGATCTGGCGCACGTGCACGGCGAGAGCGCCGCAGGCGATGACGGCAACCTCGCTCATCCCGGGAACGCGAGCTGATCGATGAAGCGGTCGTTGAAGTCGGTGCGCCCGGACAGCTCGACGTAGCGGACCTCGCGCACGATCGCGTACGCCTCCGCCCGCTCGCGGTGGCTGAGCGCGACGATCTTCGCCCCCTCCCCCGCGACGTTGCCGGCCGACACGATCCGCGGGAGCGCCATGCGCGGCACGAGCCCGATCCGGACCGCGCTCGCCGGCGACAGGTACGCTCCGAACGAGCCGGCGAGCAGCACCTGCGAGACGTCCTCCGGCTTCGCGCCCAGCTCGTCGAGCAGGATCGCCCAGCCGGTCGCGATCGACGCCTTGGCGAACTGCAGCTCGCGCACGTCGCGCTGCGACAGGAACACGGAGTCGGCCGGGTCGCTGCCGCGCCAGTGCATGACGAACACGCGCTCCTTGCCGATCAGCGTGAGCCGGTCCGCCAGGCCCGGCGCGATCTCCGCCGCGACCTCGTCGGAGGCGAAGCGACCGGAGTGGTCGAGCAGACCGGCGCCGACGAGCTCGGCCACGCAGTCGACCAGACCGGAGCCGCACATGCCGACCGGCTCGACGTCCCCGATCACCTCGAGCTCGAACGCGTCGCCGGCGATCTTCACGCCCTCGATCGCGCCGTCGGCGGCGCGCATGCCGCAGCGGATCTGGGCCGCCTCGAACGCCGGCCCGGCCGGCGCGGCCGTCGCGACGACGCGGTCCTGGTTGCCGAGCGCGATCTCCGAGTTCGTGCCGACGTCGATGAACAGCCGCAGCCGCTTGTCGCGCGTGAGCCCGGTCGCCAGCATGCCGGCCACGATGTCGCCGCCCACGTACGCGCCCAGGGACGGGAACGCGAACGCCGGCGCGCGCGGATGGACGGGCACGCCGAAGTCGGCCGCAGTCAGCGGCGGCGGCGCGTGCGTCGTCACCACGAACGGCGCCATCGACAAAGGCTCGGGATCGATGCCGAGCGCGAGCTGCGTCATCGTCACGTTGCCGCACACGGTGATCTCGTAGACCTCGCCGGGATCGACGCGCGCCTCGGCGCACACCTCCTCGGTGAGCTGCGCCATCGTCTCCTGCGCCCGCTGTTGGAGCGCATCCAAAGCGCCCTCGTCCATCATCGTCGCCGAGATCCGCGTGATCACGTCGGCGCCGTAGGGCTGCTGGCGGTTGAGCATCGACTGCACGGCGGCCGGCGTGCCGGTCTCGAGGTCGAGCAGCGTCGCGACCACGGTCGTGGTGCCGAGGTCGAACGCGATCGCGAAGCGGCGCGCGGTCGTGTCGCCCGGCTCCACGTCGATCAGCACGTCGTCGCAGACGACCGCGGTCACGTCCCAGTTCGCCCGCCGCAGCACGCGCCCGAGCGTCCGCAGCACCGGCAGCTCGGCCCGCGGCTCGAGGTCCTCCAGCGCATCCTGCAGGCGCTCGAAGTCCGAGCGCTGGTCCTCCATCGTCGGCTCCTCGAGCACCAGGTGGCGCTTCTGCACCGACGGGCGCAGGATCACGTGGCGCCCGACGCCGACCAGCGCCGCCTTGGGCCGGGTCTGGAGCGGCGGCACCTCGATCACGAGGTCCCCGCGCGCGGGCGCGCGGCACGCGAGCCGCCAGCCGCCGCGCAGCTCGTCCACAGTGAACGCGCGCGGGTGGACGGGCACGCCGAAGTCGGCCGCGGTCAGCGGCGGCGGCGCGTGCGTCGTCACCACGAACGGCGCCATCGAGAGCGGCTCGGGATCGATGCCGAGCGCGAGCTGCGTCATCGTCACGTTGC
>DATHJG010000763.1:0-5133 GCA_035489875.1 Solirubrobacteraceae bacterium
GTTCGATCTCATCACGTGCCTGGACGACGCGCTGAACCACCTGGTCGAGCCGGATGACGTCGTCGCCGCCCTCGGCGGGATGCGCGCGAACCTCGCGACCGACGGCGTGCTGGTCTTCGACGCGACCCTCCTCACCGCCTACGCGCAGGCGGCCGACGAGATCTTCGACGACGGCGTCCACGTCGTGCTGTGGCGCGGCTCGCGCGCCCGCCTGTCTCAGCCCGGCGCGACGGGCGAGGTCCTCGTCGACGTCTTCACCGCGCGGCAGGACGGTCTGTGGGCGAGGACGCAGATGCGCCAGGCGCATCGGCACTACCCCGTCGAGGAGCTCCGGTCGCTGGCCGCCGAGGCCGGGCTCCGGGTGCTCGCGATCCTCGGCCAGCACGCGGGCGGCCGCCTCACCGACCGCCTCGACGAGGCGCACGACCGCAAGGCGCTCGTCGTGCTCACGCACGCTCAACCCATCGGATGAAGGGAGGATCCATGCTCTGGCGTCCGTGATGTGCCCGTGGCCGGCGCCGCTGTGCGGCGCCGGCCACGTCCACTCATGCGTGGCCGAACAGGGAAGCCACGCGCCGTTCCGTCGCCGCGCCCGACGTGCCGAACACGCGGCCCAGCTCGGCGACGTCCCCGTCGCAGCGCGCGTGCTCACGGACGAGGAGCCACTGCGGCATGAGCAGCGCCGCGGAGAACACGCTCGCCTCCTCCTCGATGTCCCGCAGCGGCGCCACGGTCTGCTCGTCGACGGAGGTCCGCCGGCAGAACAGCCCCTGCTGGCCGGTGCGGTGCATGACCCAGTGGCCCAGCTCGTGGCCGATCGTGAAGCGCCGGCGCGCGGGCCACTGGCGCGTCTCTTCCGCGTTGACCCAGATCTCTCCGCGCGCGGGCAGCAGCAGGCCCGAGAGCGACTGCCCCGCCGCGAGCGGCGGCGCGCCGGGCGCCGATCCCAGGTCCTCCACGTCCCGGACGAGCAGGCCGTAGACGGAGTCGACGATCTCCTCGATCGGCACCGGCAGCCGCTCGCCGTCCCAGATGTAGCCGGGCGCGGCAGCCAGCACCTGCGCCGCGCGCTCCTCTACGTCCCGCACGGCATCACGCTCCGTCGGTGAACAGGGCATCGATCTCGTCGCGCGGCTCGTCGCGCGACCCGGCGGCTCCGCGCGTGAACGCGTCGAGGTCGACCTGGGCGGGGTCCGGGGAGCCCACGCGCGCGAACGCCGCAGCCTCGGCGCCTCCGGCCGCGCGGCCGGACCCGCCGGCGTCCTTCCCGGCGTCCCGCAGGCGACCGGCGGTGACGCCGAGGACACGGCCGAGCGCCTCCAGCACGCGGTCCGACACGCCGGCGGAGGGCAGCGTGCCCTGCTCCATCGCGTGGTAGTACCGCGTCACCTTCTCGACCTTGGCCCCGCGGGCGCCGAGCTCGTCCGCAAGCCGCTGGACCACCTCCGAGCGCGCGATCCGTGCGCGATGGCGGAGTCGCGGCAGCAGCGCCGGCCACGAGCCGCTCACGCCGCCGAGGGCCCTGGCGAGCTCCTCCGCGACGCCGCGCGCCGGGGAGCGTTCGAAGGCGTCCGCGTCGAACGCGCGCCGCGGCGCCCGCGCGAGGTAGCCGTCGATCAGCGCCTCGAGCTCCGCGCGGTCGATCCCTTCGAGCCGCTCGACGTAGCGCAGCGGGTCCGCAGGGCCGGCCGTGCGGTCCTCCTCGATGAACTCGTGCAGGAGCTTCTCGACGTCAGCCATCGTCATGCTCTCCCAGTATCGCCACCGGCCTCGAGTTCCTGCCGGAGCGCGCGCCGGAACCGGGACGTGATCTGGTGCACGTTGCCCTCGGTCATCCCGGGCACGGCGCGCACGGCGTCCGCCGCCGTGCCGGCCCCGAAGATCACGATGTCGATCACGCGGCGATGGTCCGGGCCGAGTCTCGCCATGACGCGCTCGACCGCGTCCCGAACGCCGACGGCTCCCTCCTCCGACGGCGCGGCCGCCTCGGCCGCGGTCTCCTCGCCAGGCCCGAACCTGCCCGGCCCGCGGCGATGGAAGTCGGCGATCGCGCGGCGGGTGATCGTGTTCAGCCACGTCACGAACTGGCCGACGGAGGAGCCGTCGAACGCCGAGGCGATCGCGTCGGCGACGATGTCGCCGGCCACGTCCTCGGCGTGCGCGGCCGGGACCTTCAGCCGGACCCGTCCCAGGACGTTGGACCACCGGCCGTGGACCATGATCGCCAGCGCGAGCCCGGCGGTCGGGTGCCCCGCCCCGCGCGCCCGGCGCATGTAGTCGATGAGCGCGTCGTCGTCGAGGCGCTGGAGCTCGGCTTCGGGGAGAGAGCGGAACGGGGGCAAGCGGTGCTCGTGGCGGCGGGGTGCCGGCGGGACACGACGGTATAGCGTCGGGGCGCACGGGAGGCGCGCACCCGCCCCGGCAACGTCACGATGAGTTCCGGCGGTCGCCGCCGTCTCAACGCCCATGCAGCCGCCACCCACATACGTCCGGATCCCCGGCGCCGCCTCCGACTCGTGGTACTGGCACCTCGTCGTGCCCGCGCTGCGTGAGCGGGGCGGAGACGTCGTCGCCGTCGACCTGCCCTGCGAGGACGACTCGGCCGGCCTCGCGGAGTACGCCGCCGCCGTGGTCGAGGCCATCGGCGAGCGCAGGAACCTCGTCCTCGTCGCCCACTCGTTCGGCGGCTTCACGGCGCCGCTCGTGTGCGAGCGGATGCCGGTCGACATGGTCGTGCTGGTCGCGGGGATGATCCCGGCGCCCGGCGAGCCGCCCGGGGAGTGGTGGACCAACAACGGCTATGAGGACGAGGTCGGCGCGGACGTGAGCGGGTTCGACACGTTCTTCAACGACGTCGCGCCGGACCTGACGGCCGAGGCGAGGCGACGCGAGCTGGGGCAGTCGGGAACGCCGATGGCGGCGCCCTGGCCGCTCGACGGCTGGCCGGACGTGCCGACGCGGTTCCTGCTGTGCAGCGAGGATCGGTTCTTCCCCGCTCCGTTCATGCGCCGGGTCGTGCGCGAGCGGCTGGGCATCGAGCCCGACGAGATCGCGACCGGCCACCTCCCCATGCTCGCCCGGCCGGAGGAGCTGGCCGCCCGCCTCGCAGGCTACGCGGTGTCGGGCTCCTGATCGGCGAGGACGTCGCCGCTGAGTCGCCGCGTAAGGGGTGTCCCGGCGCGACATAAGCGCGAACCCGCGCAGGTCGCTCCATCCGCCCGATGTGCGCCGGGCCGGCGCAGGCGAGCATGGTCTGCATGCTCACGACCGGCCTGGCCCATATCGACGCGGAGCGAGCGTTCACGCGCGCCGCCCGCGCCCGCCGGCGCGCCACGATCATGCGCGTGCTGCGGCGGGAGCCCGAGGCGTGCCAGCGCCTCGCCGTGTACGACCCGCGGCAGATCCGGCGCCGCGGCGCCGCGGGCGGACACAGGATCCGCGAGATCCCGCTCGGCGCCATCAACGGCACGCTCGAGCCGACCCGAGCGACGCTGTTCGACGGGCAGTTCCGCCCCACGCCGGCCGCGCGTACGCGCTGGGAGCGCGTCTGGCTCGCCGAGCACCGCGGCGCCGTGCTGCCGCCGATCTCGGTCGTCCCGGTCGACGACGGCTTCGCGATCCGCGACGGACATCACCGCGTGTCGGTGGCGCGTGCGCGCGGCGCGCTCACGATCGACGCCTCGGTGGAGTCGCTCCCCGCGCCGTAGCGCGCCCCGGCCGAACGTCGCGTGGTCGTGCCGCGCGGCCCTACGCCGCCTGCGCCCTGCGCTGCTCGGCGACGAGCTGCAGCACCTCCGCCGGCTCGCGGTCGAAGCGCTCTGCGAGGGCCAGGATCCGCCTCCTGGTCACCGGCTCGCTGTAGCGCGCCAGGAGGCGCCGCTGCGCCGGCGTCAACGTGGCGGTGGCCGGCGGCTGGTAGTGCGGGCTGCCGTCCGGGAGCAGGCCGAGCGCGCGCAGGCGGGAGCGCACGGAGCCGTCGCTGCGTCCGAGGAGCTGCGCCAGCCGGCCGGGCTCGAACGTGCGCCACTGCCGGAGGACCGCGTCCTCCCCCGCGGTCCACGGCCGGCGCGGGCGTCCGCTCGCGTGCAGGGCGACGCCGAGCCGCTCGGCGCGGCGTCGCACGGCCGACGTCGTCCGCGTGAGGGCGCGGGCGATCTGCGCCGGCGCGGCGCCGCGGGCGGTCATCGCGCGCAGCGCGGCGTCCTCGCCGGGCGTCCAATGGCGTCCGTAGGCCGTCAGGCCAAGCCGTAATGCACGAGCCGAGACCGCGCGGCTCGAACGGCCGGGAACGAGCTGCCGGCCGATGGCGTCGCACGTCATGCACGCGGCGTAGCCCTGCCGCAGGAGATCGTCCTCCACGGGCGTCCACCGGGCTTGCGGGGGCGCGCCCGACGGCATGAGCTGCCGGGCCCGGGTCGCGACGGCGGTCTCGGCTCGGCCCAGCCGCCGCGCGAGGGCGGCGAGCGTCTCCGGGTCGTCGCCGGCGCCGCGAACGAGCGCGTCCTCCGCCGGCGTCCAGCGCCGGCGCGGCGGCTCGCCGAGCCCGGCGTGCCGCCGATGCCGGGACACTGCGTCCGGCGAAAGGCCGAGCCTGCGGGCGACCGCCGCGACGGGCTCGCGCGCCCGGGCCGCCGCGATCAGCTCCGCGTCGAGCGCGCTCGGCCACGGCCACCGCCGGCGGCGGGCGGGGAGGCCCAGCGCGATGCGGCGAGCGTGGACCGCGCCGCGGGAGCGGTCCAGCCGGCGCCCGATCTCCGCCAGCGGCACGTACTCGCGATACCAGGCGCGCAACCGGGCGTCAGCGTCGGGTGTCCAGCGGGCGGCCATCGAATCGGAGCGACGCGGGCTCAGAGATGCCGCCACTCCGTCTTCCACACGCCGCCGCTGCCAGGGGTCGCCTCCAGCGTCCCCCGGCCGGGGGCGAAGTGCCCGAAGTCGACGACGTAGAGCCAGCCGTCGGGGCAGAAGCGAACGTCGATCGGGCGCTGCAACGGCGCGACGCCGAGCTTCTCCAGCGTCCAATCGCTCGGATCGACGACGGCGACCGCGCGCCCGACCCGCGGACCGGACGGCGCCGTCATCGGCACCTCGTCGCCGAACAGCGCCACCGCGATGCGGCCGTCGGGCGCCTCG
>DATHJG010000764.1:0-3024 GCA_035489875.1 Solirubrobacteraceae bacterium
TGTCGTAGGCAATCGCGCGGACGTCGAGGCCCTCGGCGCGCAGCCGGGCGTTGAGCGTCGTGTTGTGCGACATCGACAGCACCCGCTCGTCGCCGAGGGCGACGACGTTGCCGCCGAGCTCGACGCACTCGCGGTAGGTCACGTTGATGCGGCGGATGCCGCGCGCGTCGAACCAGTCGAGCACGTACCGTTCGAGCGCGTCCTCGCAGACGAGCGCGAGCTTCGGCCCCAGCATCACGACAACCGCGTCCATGTGCACGAACTGGGGCGCGAGCGGCACGGTCATCGCCTCCCAGCCCTCGGCAGCGAGCCAGCCCTGGACCTGCTCCGCGCCAGCGCGCGTCGACCGGTTGCCGGCGTAGCCGAGCAGAGCCGCCCCGGGCTCGATGATCGCGAAGTCGCCACCCTCGAAGTATCCCGCGGTGACCCAGTTCCAGACCCGGACTCCGGCGCCCAGGAAGAACCGCGCCACGACGGCATAGTCGCGGCGGCGCACCTCGGTCTGAATCGCGGCGACGACCGGCCCCCAGGGCGTCATGAAGTTCGAGTCGCGCGCGAACACGGAATGCGTGAGCCCCGGGTCGGCGGCAAGGAAGTGGCAGCGGACGTCGGCGTCCTCGAACGCGCTGACGAGCCCGTTCCACTGCTCCATCGCGCGGGCCTTGTCGAAGCGGTGGCCGAGCTTGTCCATGTTCGCGAACGTCATCTCCGAGATCGCGTTCATCGGCATCCAGAGGAACTCGTCGGGCCGCGCGAGAAGGACGTCGGTCAGACGGGCGGTCTGGTTGTCCAGCCCCCATCGGTCGGGCGACGCGCGCCCCGCGGGCGACTGGCCGGTCAACATTTCAGAGGTGCTCATGTCCACACTCCTTGGAGGTCACCAGTTCACGAACTCAGGATCCGAGGCCAACCACGCGACGCCGTCGAGCCGCCGCAGCTCGCCGTCCGATAGCTCGACGTGTGCGCCGTGCGCGCACTGCAGGAGCTCGCCGGGCGTGTCGGGCCCTACGATCGCCGCGCTCACGCCCGGCTGGGCCAGGATCCAGGCGAGCGAGACGGCCGCGACGGGCGCGTTGTGCTCGCGCGCGATCGCCTCGACGGTGTCGAGTACCTCGAGTCCCGCCGCGGTCATGTATCGCGCGGCGAAGCTCTGTCGCGCCGAGCCGGCCACGCCGCTGCGGAAGCGTCCGGCCAGGAACCCGCTGGCCAGGCTCGAGTAGGTCACGATGCCGAGCTGCTCGCGCAGCGCGATCGGCTGCAGCCGCGCCTCGTATTCGCGCCGGTTGAGCAGGCTGTAGCGCGGCTGCTCGCAGGCGATCCGGGCGAGTCGCGGGTCGGCGTCCGATCGCGCCAGCAGATCGCTCAGCTGATCGCCGAAGCCGGCGAAGTCGCAGAAGTTCGACGTGCCGGCGTGGCGAACCTTGCCGGCGCGGATCAGGTCGCCGAACGTCTCGAGCCACTCCCCCGGGTCGGCGGCGGGATCGGGCCAGTGGGCGTAGAGGACGTCCACGTGATCGGTGCGCAGGCGGCGGAGGCTGTCCTCGACGGCGCGGACGATGTGTCCACGCGTCAGGCCCTCGCCGTCGGGCCCGTCCCACATGCGCGCCCGGACCTTCGTGGTCAGCACGACGGCGCCCCTCGCTCCGCGCGCGGCGAGCCAGCGCCCGATCACGTCCTCGCTCACGCCGACATGCGCGCGGTTGGCGGCGAACGACTCCAGCGACTGGTCGCCGCCGTACATGTTCGCGGTGTCGACGAGGTTGCCGCCGGCGTCCGCGTAGACGTCGAGCACGCGCATCGCGTCGACGTCCGTGACGGTCCAGCCGAACTGCATCGTCCCGAGCGCGACCGGCGCGACGTGCAGCCCTGTCGCGCCGAGCGGGCGGCGCGCAGCCAGCAGCTCGTCGGTGGCGATCGCCATCAGGCGATGACCTGGCCGCCGTTGATCGCCAGCGTCTGGCCCGTCATGTACCCAGACTCCGGGGAGGCGAGGAAGCAGACGAGGCTCGAAATCTCCTCGGCCTCCGCCCAGCGGCCGAGCGGGATGCTCCGGCAGTCCTCCGCGATCGCCGCCGCGTCGTAGTCCGCGGCCATCCGCGTCGGCACGCTGCCGGGCGCCACGGCGTTGACGCAGATCCGCCTGGGCCCGAGCTCAACCGCGAGGTTGCGCGCCAGCGACAGCAGCGCGCCCTTCGCGGCGCAGTAGGCGTGGCCGAACCCAGGCCCGCGCTGGGCCCACATCGAGGAGATCACCACGACCCGCGGGCTCGGGCTGCGCTCGAGCGCGGGCAGCGCGGCGCGGACAAGGTTTCGGGCACCGCCGACGTGCACCGCGAACGTGCGCGCCCAGTCCTCGTCGTCGGTGTCCGCGAGCCCCGCGTCGGAGTGGATCGTGCCCGCGTTGGAGACGACGGCGTCCAGCCCGCCCAGGGCCTGCACCGCCTCGGCCACGGCGGCTTCCACCGCGGCGCGATCCGCCACGTCCACGGTGATCGCGAGCGCCGAGCCGCCCGCCGCGCGGACGGCGTCGGCCGTGCACCGCGCGGCGTCGCCGTCGATGTCGACCGCCGCGACCCGCGCCCCTCGGCGGCTCATCTCCAGCGCGTGAACGCGCCCCATCCCGTGCCCCGCGCCCGTGACGATGGCGGCGACGCCCGTCAGCGTCGTCACGGCTGCTCGGCCCTTCCGACCATCTCCGTCCCCACCGGCGCCGGGGCCGCCACCGCGTCGGCCGCCGCCGTGGGCGCCACGGCGTCGGCCGAGCGCCCTTGCGCAGGGCCGTCCGGGCCAAACACCGCCGCCGGCTCGGGGAACAGCCACAGAAACGCGAGGTAGAGCACGCCGCCCACGACGCCGGCGCTCAGGAAGCTCAGGTCGATGCCGTCGGCCGCGTTCGCCCACGGGCCGGTGTAGACCGGCGGCGCCGCGGAGAACAGCACGCCGATCACCGACGCCGGCGCCCACGCTCCCACCGCGCGGAGATTGAGCCCCGCCGTGAACCAGTAGCGGCCGCCGCGCTGCCCG
>DATHJG010000765.1:0-3718 GCA_035489875.1 Solirubrobacteraceae bacterium
TGCTCTCCGGCGGCTGCGCCAAGCGTCCGCAGCAGCGCTCGGCGCCGGCCAGGTCATCCCGGGCTGGGACCAGGGGGTCGTGGGGATGAAGGTGGGCGGGCGCCGCCTGCTCGTCATCCCGCCCGACCTTGCGTACGGCGACCAGAGCCCGAGCCCGGACATCGGCCCGAACGAGACGCTGATCTTCGTGGTCGACCTCGAGAAGATCAGCTAGGCGGTGCGGTAGCCGCCTGCTCGACGTGCACGCTCAGCGTGCGCGGCGCCGAGCGCTGCTGCGGACGCTTGGCGCAGCCGCCGGAGAGCAGCGTCACGGTGATCGCGTAGTCGCCGGGTGCGGCGTAGGTGTGCGTGAGCACGAAGCGCTCCTTCTTGCCGCGCCGGCGCCGGTCGGCCGCGCGAGTGCTCGAGGACTGCTCGCAGGCGCTCAGGCCCTGGCCCGGCTCGGCCTCCCCCCAGGCGACGTCGACGCCGCGCACCACGTCGTCGCGATCGCGTCCGACCACGACCACGCGGACCGAGCGCTCGGCCTCGACCATTGCCTCCGACGAGACGAACCGCGGCTTGGCGTTCTCGCCCGCGGGCACTGCCGCCGCGGGAGCTGCTGCGCCCGCCAACACCAGCATGGTCCCGACCGCAACCCGTGTCCAGCGCATTCCGCACCGGAGTATGGAGCGGTGCACTGGCGCGACACCCATCCATAAGTCGAGCCCGACTACCCTGGTCGCATGGACGAGTCCGGCGACTGGACGCAGGCGGAGCAGGAGGAGTGGCAGCGCACGCATCCGCGCCCGCCGACGTCGGCCGACGAGGAGCTGTTCGAGGCCGACTCGCCGGCGATCGTCTCGCAGCTCGACGACGTCGCGCGCGTGCACCGGATCCACGACGAGCTGCTGACCGGCTTCGCCGCCCTGTCGCACATCGGCCGCGCGGTCTCGATCTTCGGCTCCGCCCGCACGCCGCGCACGGACCCGATGTACGCGAAGGCGCGCGAGACGTCGGCCGCGCTGGGCAGCGCCGGCTTCTCGATCATCACCGGCGGCGGCCCGGGGATCATGGAGGCGGGCAACCGCGGGGCGCGCGACACCGGCGCCACCTCGATCGGCCTCGACATCGAGCTGCCGAACGAGCAGTACGAGAACCCGTACGTCGACATCAGCCTGAACTTCCACTACTTCTTCGTGCGCAAGGTGATGTTCGTGCGCTACGCGAGCGCGTTCGTCGTCTTCCCCGGCGGCTTCGGGACGCTCGACGAGCTGTTCGAGGCGGCGACGCTGCGCCAGACGGGCAAGATCCGCCACTTCCCGATCGTCCTGTTCGGCAGCGCCTACTGGGACGGGCTCGTCGCGTGGCTGCGCAGCCAGGTGGCGCGCAACGGCAACATCGTCGACGGCGACGTCGACCTGCTGCTCGTGACCGACAGCGTCTCCGAGGTGCTGCGGATCGTCCAGGCGGCCGAGCACCGGCGCCCGCGCGCGGCCGCGTGACCGTTCACGCCCGCGCCGGAGCCTGCGATCCTCCAGCGTGATGGCGACGGGTGTGACATCGAAGCGCCTGGTTGGCCGTTCGCTCGAGCTCGCGCAGCTCCAGGCGGCGCTCGCCGACGCCGCGGCGGGGCAGCCCTCGCTCGCGTTCGTCGTCGGTGAGTCCGGGGTTGGGAAGAGCCGGCTCGTCGACGAGCTGAAGGCCCGTGCGGCGGCCGACGGCGCGCGCGTGCTGAGCGGCGACTGCGTTGAGCTGGGCGAGGGCGAGCTCGCGTACGCGCCGCTCGTGACCGCCCTGCGCCCGTTCGTGCGCGACGGCGACCCGGTGCTCGACGCGCTGCCCGCCGACATCCGCGCCGAGCTCGGCACGCTGCTGCCGGGGCTCGGCGAGCCGCGCGGGCGCGCCGGCGGCGCCGGCGACCAGGCCCGCGTCTTCGAGGCGCTGCTCGCCGTGCTCGACGGGCTGTCGCGCACCGCGCCGGTCCTGCTCCTGATCGAGGACCTGCACTGGGCGGATGCCTCCACGCGGGCGTTCCTGCGCTTCCTGGCCGCCACGCTCGACGACGAGCCGCTCCTGCTGGTCGCCACCTACCGGCCCGACGAGCTGCACCGGCGCCACCCGCTGCGCCCGCTGCTCGCGGAGCTCGAGCGCGTCCGGGCGCTGCGGATCGACCTCTCCGCGCTGAACCGCGACGAGCTCGCAGAGCAGCTCGACGACATCCTCGGCGCGCCGCCCGACGCAGGGCTGGTCGACCGGCTCTATGCCCGCAGCGAGGGCAACCCGCTGTTCACGGAGGAGCTGCTGGCGGCCGGGATGGACGGCCTCGGCGCGCTCCCGCCCAGCCTCGCCGCCGCGCTGGCACTCCGGATCGAGCGGTTAGGCGACGATGCGCAGGAGCTCGTCCGCGTGCTGTCGGCGGGCGGGCAGCTCGACGACGCCCTGCTGGCCGAGGTCTCCGGCCTGGACCGGCGCGCGCTGCGCGAGGCGCTGCGGGAGGCCGTCGCCAGCCACATCGTCGTGCTCGACGGGGACCGCTACACGCTCCGGCACGCGCTGCTGCGGGAGGCCGTACACGACGATCTCCTCCCCGGCGAGCGCGCCGAGCTGCATCGCGCGCTCGCCCAGGCGTTGGAGGAGCAGGCGACGACGGCCGGCCGTTCCAGCGCGCAGCGCGCGGCGGCGATCGCGCACCACTACCTCGTGGCGGGCGACCAGCCGGCCGCGCTGGCCGCCGCGGCGCGCGCGGGCGTCGCCGCGATGGAGGTGCAGGCGTACCGCGAGGGAGCCGCGCTGTTCGAGCGCGCGCTCGAGCTGTGGGACCGGGTGCCCGACGCCGCGGGGCTGACCGGGACCGACGAGGCGCGGCTGCTCGAGCAGGCGGCGGCGTGCCACTTCTTCGCCGACGACCTCGCGCGCTCCATCACGGTCGCCAGGCGCGCGCTCACGCTGGTCGACGAGGACGCCGACCCGCGCCGCGCAGCGTGGCTGTACGGGATGCTGCAGCGCTCGCTCTGGTCGGTGCCGCGACCGGACGAGGCCGTCGCGGCGCTCGAGCGCGGGCTCGCGCTGCTGGCCGACGACGGCCCGAGCCCGGAACGCAGCGGCCTCCTCGCCCGCCAGGCGCGCATGCTGATGCTGCAGTCGCGCTACCACCGCGCGGTGAGCGTGGCCCGGCGCGCGCTGGCCGAGCAGGGCGCGCTCGTCGACCAGGGCGCGCCGCACCTCGACGAGACCGCGGCGCTGAACGCGCTCGGGGTGTCGCTCGCGGCCACCGGCGAGATCGAGGAGGGCGTCGCGGCGCTGCAGCGCGCGCTCGACATCGCGAACGACCGCGGCCACCTCCAGGAGGTCGCCGCGGCGGCGGTGAACCTGAGCGAGGCGCTCCACCGCGTCGGCCGCACGAGCGAGGCGCTCGACGTTGCGCGCACCGCGCACGCGCAGCTCGACCCGCTGCCGACGCGGCAGCTCTGGCTCACGCTGTCGATCGCGCAGTACGGGTTCGACTCCGGCGACTGGGAGACGGCGGAAGGCGCGTTGTCCGGCATCGGGCGGCGGCGGTTCGCCAGCGGCCACTCCGAGCTGGACGCGCGCCTGCGCCGGGCGGAGCTCGCGCTGGGCCGCGACGAGCGCGACGCCGCGCGCGAGCAGCTCGCGCGCGCCGCCGAGCTGGCGGTCAACTCGCGCGAGCCGCAGTACCTCGGCGTCCTCGGCGCGCTCCAGGCGGAGCTTGCGACGC
>DATHJG010000766.1:0-2104 GCA_035489875.1 Solirubrobacteraceae bacterium
CGCTTCACCGGGGCGCACACCGAGACGCCGCTGCATTGGGCCGCGAGCTGCGACGACGTCGAGGTGCTCGACGCGCTGCTCGACGCGGGCGCGGACATCGAGGCGCCGGGCGCGGTGATCGGCGGCGGCACGCCGCTCTCCGACGCGGCGGCGTTCGCGCAATGGAACGCCGCGCGCCGCCTCGTGGAGCGCGGAGCGACGACCTCGCTCTGGGAGGCCGCGACGCTCGGGCTCATGGACCGCGTGCGGGAGCACGTCGCCGCCGGGGTCGCGGACGACGACATCACGCAGGCGTTCTGGTGCGCGTGCCACGGCGGGCAGCGCGCGGCCGCGGAGTACCTGCACGAGCGCGGCGCCGACGTCAACTGGGTCGGCTACGACCGGCTCACGCCGCTCGACGCGGCGGTCCGCAGCGAGGCCCACGAGGTGGCCGCGTGGGTGCGCAGCGTGGGCGGCGCGTCCGGCTCGCCATGAGGGTCGAGCTCCTGTGCTTCGGCGGCTGCGAGCGCCTGCTCCGGACGTCGGCGGCTGGCCGCCGAGTCACGGCACCACGACCGTCCGCGCCACCCGCGCGCGGTTGCCGGCCTTGTCGCGGGCCGTCACCAGCACCCGGAACCGGCCACCGCGCGTGAAGGTGCGCGCCAGCTTCTTCTTCCCGCGCCCCGGCTTCGATCCGTCTCCCCACGAGATCCGGACCGTGCTCGCGTCGACGCCGCTGACGCGGCGCTTGTGGGTGCCGTCGGTCAGGCGCACCGTCAACGTCCGGCCGCGCTGCGAGAGCCGGACGCGCGGCGCGCGGCCGTCGACCTGGAGCTCGCCCGGGAAGCTCGTCGTCTCCTGCCCGCCGTCGTCCTCGGCGACGACCTGGACGACCGCGACCCCGTTCGACAGCGCCTTCTTCGGCAGCGTGAAGCGGTCGCCCTTGAGGTTCTCGGCGACCGTGTCATCGTCGAGCGTGACCGCGTAGCGGACGCTCCCGATCGCGTGCTCGGGGCGGTCCCAGCGCAGCGGGACCTTCTTGCGCCGCACCCACCCGATCGGGGTCTGGACCGCGAACGCCTCCGGCGGCGCGTCGATCCCGCTCACGACGATCTGCGCGCCCGCGCCGGTCCCCTGCTCGACGCCGGTCAGCGCGTCGCCGATCCCGGAGCCGGCCAGGTCGAACGCGCCGACGGCCCCACCGGCCGCGCCCGAGATCACGCGCTGCTCGACCACGCCGTCCGAGCGGCGCTCGGCGAGCGCGAGCCCGCCGCGGCCGCCGCTGCCCAACCGCGCCGCCACGACCGCCGCGCCGCTGCGCGCGACGTCCACCTGCGGATCGCCCGCCACGGTCGAGCCCCCCTCGTCGATCCGCTGCGGCGCCTCCAGCGACGTGTCGTCCCCGTCCACCGTGAACGTGCTCGCGCCGAGCCCGAACGCCGACGTGAACGCGCCGCCGGCTGCGACGGCCACCGCGGGCGCCCCGGCCGCGCCCCCGGACGGGCCGGCGGCTCCGCCGCCGTCCGAGAGCCGCGGCGCCCCGAACGCGGCCGCCTTCTCCACGGTCGTCTCCGGCAGCGTCGCCGTGAAGAGCCGCGCGGGCGCGCCCGGCGTCTCCCCCTGCTGCCGCCAGCTCACGGCCGCCTGGCCGAAGCCGGCGACATCGAGCGAGAACGCGTCCGCCGGGCCGCGCGCCGGCCGGCCGCCGAGCTCGCCCGGGCTGACCTGCTGCGGGATCCCGGGCACCGAGCCGAACAGTCGCCTCGCCCACACGCGATCGATGAGCGCGTCGTCGGGCTCCTGCCAGCCGACGACCCCGTTGCCGGCGAGGTCGACCCCGACGCGCGGCCGGTTCACGGCCGACGGCGCGCGCACTGGGGTGGCCGGGTTGCGGTTCAGCGGCGCGCCGAAGCCCGACCAGAGCGCGCCGCTGTAGCGGGCGACGCGCAGCTCGCCGCTCACGTACCCGGGGGGCACGCCGCCGCCCGCCTGCCGCGTCACCAGGTAGGCGATGTACGCGGCGCCGCCGCGCGCCATCGCCAGCGCCGGCCACGTCGCGGTCGCCTCGCCGACGTTCAGGTCCACCGGCACCGGCGCCTGGAAGCGGCGCGCGCCAGGGTCCAGC
>DATHJG010000767.1:0-3280 GCA_035489875.1 Solirubrobacteraceae bacterium
GCCGCCCACCAGTCCGCCGCCGAGCGGTAGGGGATCGTGAACGCCAGCGACTCGACGTGGTGCTCGGTGAAGCCCGCTGCGTCGAGGTGCCGCGCGATCACGCCTTCCTCGCCCCAGGTGAACTGGCCCGGGAGCGAGGGATCGGGCGGCTCCACCACCCCGCGGGCGATCATCTCGCGCGTCGGGAGCGCGCTCCACGGGTTGTCGTCCGGCCCCGCCCACGCGGCCAGCGCCACGCGGCGGCCGGGCTTGAGCACGCGGCGGGTCTCGCGCAGCGCATGCTCGGGCTCGGCCATCAGCATGTAGCCCCAGCGGCACAGCACGCCGTCGACGCTCGCGGCCTCGAGGTCGATGCTCGTCTCGGCGTCGATCTGCTTGAAGCGCACGTTGCGGACGCCGAGCTCCTCGGCGCGGCGCTGGGCGGTCTGGAGCATCTCGGGCGAGAAGTCGGAGCTGATCAGCGTGCCGCCGGGCTCGACCAGCTCGGCCGCGAGCAGGCCGGTGTCCCCCGTGCCCGCCGCCAGCTCGAGCAGCGTGTCGCCCGGCTGCGGGTCGATCGCGTCGATCATCCACGCCGACACGGGCATCGTCGACGCGCGCAGCTCGTCGCGGCGCGACTCCCAGCCCTCCGCCTGGTCGCGCCAGCGCCGGCGGCTCTGCGCGCGGAAGTCGTCAGGAAGCCCCACTGCCGGCCACGCTATCGCAGGTCCGCGCGGCGGACCTTGCCCGACTCGGTCCGCGGCAGCTCGGTCACGAGCTCGAACGCCTTGGGCACCTTGAAGCCGGCCAGCCGCTCCAGGCAGTGGGCGCGCAGCGCGCCCTGCCGCAGCTCCGTGCCGGGACGGGCGACGACGAGCGCGGTGATCGCCTCCCCCCAGAGCGGGTGCGGGCGGGCGAAGACCGCGGCCTCGACGACGTCCGGGTGCTCGGTGAGCGCGGCCTCGACCTCCGCCGGCGAGACGTTCTCCCCCCCGCTGATCATGATGTCGCCCTTGCGGCCGGTGACGATCAGGCGGCCCCGCTCGTCCAGGCGCCCGAGGTCCCCGGTGCGCAGGCTGCCGAGCGTGTTGACGGTCGCGCCGGAGACGATGATCTCGCCGTCGTCGGCGACCGCGACGCCGACGCCCGGCAGCGCACGGCCGGCCGTGTCGAGGTCGCCGGGCTTAGCGACCGTGACGGTGGAGCACGCCTGGGTGAGCCCGTAGCTCGGGCAGACCGGGAACCCCGCGGCGCGGGCGCGGGACAGCAGCGCGCGCGGCATCAGGCCGCCGCCGAGCAGGATCCGGCGCAGGTCCGGACCGGGTCGCGCGCCGGCCTCCAGCAGGCGCACGAGCTGCGTGGGGACGAGCGACGCGATCGTGATGCCGCCCTCCGACACGCGCTCGACCGGGCCGAGCACGGCCGAGGTCGCCATCAGCGTGGAGCGCAGCACCACCATCAGCCCGCCGACGTGGGAGAGCGGCAGCGGGCAGAGCCAGCGCTCGTCGGTGCCCAGCTCCATCGCCTGCGCGAGCCCGCGGGCGTTCGCGCGGATGTTGCCGTAGGTGATCTCGACGGGCCGCGGGCGCCCGGTCGTGCCGGACGTGTGGACGATCAGCCCGACCTGATCGTGCGCGGGCGGCTCGGGGAGCTCGAAGACGCCACTGTCGCCACGCAGCGGGCGCGACACCGTCTCCTCGACGTCGCGCAGGATCGCCTCGCGCTCGCGGTCGGCGAGCCGCGTGTCGACCGGCACGGCCGGGGCGCCGAGCAGCAGGCAGCCGTGCAGCGCCTCGACGAACGGGAGCCCCGGCTCCAGCGCGAGCGCGACCGGCCGGCCGGCCTTGACGCCGCGCACGTGCAGCGCGCCCGCGGCGCGAACTGCGCGCAGCAGCAGCTCGCGGTAGCTGACCGATTCGTCCGGCGCCTCGACGGCGACGCGATCGGGTTGGCGCCCAGCGGCGCCCGAGAGCCAATGTCCGAAGTCCATGGTGAGGACGAAAGGCTAGAGCGAAGCGGTCACTGACGGCCGGATGCCGTCAGACGGTGTCAGATCTGCGGGCTGGATGCCCGCAGGGGCTAATCTCACCGCCCGTGAGCGTGGACTGGGAAGTCGCGGGCGAGTACACGGATATCCGCTACGAGCGGTCTGGAGACGGGATCGCGAAGGTCACGATCGACCGTCCGGAGGGCCGCAACGCGTTCCGGCCGCAGACGATCGTCGAGATCTCCGACGCGCTCGAGCGGGCGCGCGAGGACACGTCGATCGGCGTGATCGTGCTGACGGGTGAAGGCCCGCTCGCGTTCTGCTCGGGCGGCGACCAGCGCGTGCGCGGCGACACCGGCTACGTCGCGGAGGGCGCGACGGTCGGGCGCTTCCACGTCACCGATCTGCACGTGCAGATCCGCCGGCTGCCCAAGCCGGTCGTCGCGATGGTCGCCGGCTACGCGGTCGGCGGCGGGCAGATCCTGCACCTCGTGTGCGACCTCACGATCGCCGCCGACAACGCCCGCTTCGGGCAGACGGGCCCGCGCGTGGGCTCGTGGGACGGCGGTTACGGCGCGAGCCTCTTGCGCGACCTCGTCGGGCCGAAGCGGGCGAAGGAGTTCTGGTTCCTGTGCCGCCAGTACGACGCGGCGCAGGCGCTGGAGATGGGACTCGTCAACACGGTCGTGCCGCTCGAGCGGCTCGAGGAGGAGACCGTCGCGTGGTGCCGCGAGATGCTCGCCCTCTCCCCCTTCGCCCTGCGGCTGGCCAAGGCGAGCTTCAACGCGCACGAGGACGGCTACGCCGGGATCCAGCAGCTCGCCCACGACGCCAACCTCTTGTTCTACGGCAGCGAGGAGGCGCAGGAGGGGCGCGACGCCTACCGCGAGAAGCGCGCGCCGGACTTCTCCCGCTTCCCGAAGCGGCCGTGAGCGTGACCGAGCGGCCGTCCGCGGCCCGCATCTGGCTGATGGCGGCGCGTCCGCGGACGCTGCCGGCGGCGGTCGCGCCGGTGCTCGTCGGCACCGCGCTGGCCGACAGCGAGGGCACGTTCAAGGTGCTCACGTTCCTCGCCGCGCTGATCGGCGCGCTGTTCATCCAGGTCGGCACGAACCTGTCCAACGACTACTCGGACGCGCGCCGCGGCGCCGACACCGAGGACCGGCTCGGGCCCGTGCGGGTGACCGCAGGCGGGCTGGTGCCGCCGCGGCAGGTCCTGATCGCGACGTACGTCGCCTTCGGCGTGGCGGTGCTGGCCGGGACCTACCTGATCGCGACCGCCGGGTGGGAGCTGCTGCTGGTCGGCGCGGCCTC
>DATHJG010000768.1:0-2037 GCA_035489875.1 Solirubrobacteraceae bacterium
GCGAGCCGCAGCAGGTTCGCGCGTGCGCGTTCGGGCGTCGCGTAGTTGTCGGTGAGGTCGCGGTCGAGGTGCAAGCCGGCCCGCCGCGCCGCGTACCAGAGCCGGGTGCGGAACAGCCCGAGCGTGCCGTACTGCTTGCCGGGGCTCGAGAGCGGGATGTTGATCTCGAACCGGGCCTTGTTCATCGGAACAGCCATCGGCGACGTCCCGGGCGCGAGCTCGGGCAGGCCCGACGCGACCTCCTCCATGACCTCGATGACGCGCTGCGGCGGATCGTCGGTCGCGAAACGGAACACGTCCGCCGCTTCGTACGGCGACGTGGCGCGCGAGAGGTTCTCGAACGAGGAACCTGCGAGCTCCGAGTTCGGGATGACGAGGATGCCGTTGTTGGTGTCGAGGTGCGTCGCGCGCCAGTTCATGGCGATCACGCGTCCCTTGCCCTGCGACGTCATGAGCCAGTCGCCGAGTTCGAACGGCTGCTCGAACAGCAGGAACAGGCCGGAGAGCACCGACCCGACGGCATTCTGGAGCGCGAGGCCGATGACGATCGACCCGATTCCGAGCGCCGTGAACAGCCCGCCGATGTCGGCGCCCCAGATCCATCCGAACAGCACGGCCAGGCAGATCGCGATGATCAGCACCCGGGCGATGTCGACGAAGATCGAGGGGAGCCGGCTGCGCCAGGTGCCCTGCTTCGCGGTCACGAAGAGCACGACGTTGAGCCCGTTCAGCAGGATCACGACGATGACCAGCCCGAACGCGGTGGCGGCGACCTTGGCCCAGGTGAACTCGGTCGTCCCGTCGTCCTGCTTGATCTGGGTGAACAGGATGATGACGGCGGCGAGCGGTGCGAGCACGTTGCGTGCCAGCAGCACGATCTGCGTTCCCGGGGTGCCCTTGCGCTGCATCGCCGTGTGCAGCTCGCCGAGCACGAGCAGCACGATCGGCAGGCCGAGGATGACGGCGACCGCCGGCCAGAACCACTCCTCCGCGAAGATGTCCACGATCACGCGTGCGGGGTCTCGACGGCCGAGGGATCGATGCGCCACACCCGCTGGAAGCCGGAACTGGTCTCGACCACCCCCGAGTCGATGAACGGCAGGTTCTCGGAGATCTTGTCGACGACGCGCTGGGTGAGGAACAGTCCCGCCTCGTTCGCACCGCCCTGCAGCCGGAACGCCAGGCTGACCGCATCACCCCACAGGTCGTAGACGACGTCGGAACGGCCGACGAGCCCGCTCGTGACGGTGCCGGTGTCGAGTCCGGCACGCACGGACAGGTTCGCACCCTGCTGCGCGCCGAACCGCTCGACGATGCGCTGCATCTCGATCGCGAACTCGACCGCTCGTCGCGCGTGGTCGACGCGGGGAACGGTCAGCCCGCAGCTGGCCAGGTACCCCTGACGGGTGGTGCGCACGCGCTCGACGCCGTGCGCCTCCGCGGCTTCGTCGAACGCCCGGAAGATGTCGTTCAGGATGTCGAGCCCCTTCTCGCTCGTCATCCCCCGCCCGAACTCCTCGAACCCGACGATGTCGGCGAACAGGACCGTGACCTCCTGGTGGTCCTCGACGATCGTGCGCGCTCCCTCCTTGTACCGCTTGGCGAGCGCGTCGGGCATGAGGGTGCGCAGCAGCCGGTCGTTCTCGGCGCGCTGCTCGTCGATCAGCGTCGCCTTCAGCTCGAGGCTGCGGCTCATGTCGTTGAACGCGGCGGCGACGTCGGCGAGCTCGTCGCTCTCGCCTGCCTCCACCTGCACGCCGGACTCGCCCGCCGCGATGCGGCGCGCCGCATCCCGGAGCCGCCGCAGCGGACGTACGGCGAGCCCCGCGATGATCACCGAGATGAGCGACACGATCGCCACGATGATCGCCGACGACAGTGCAAGGCGCTTCGTGAAGTCGTCGACGGGTGCCAGCGCCTCCGCCGAGTCGATCTCCGCGACGATCGCCCACTGCAGGCCGTGCGACCGGAACGGCGCATACGCCGCGATCGTCTGGGTGTCGAGGTAGTTGCCAGACGTGATCGTGTCGGTCTCGC
>DATHJG010000769.1:0-8274 GCA_035489875.1 Solirubrobacteraceae bacterium
GACCCTGCGCGCTTCTGGGCCGCCGTCACCGACTCGCTGTGGTCGTCCGGCGCGCTGGCCGAGCAACCGGCGCCTCCGGCGGCCGGCCGGCTCCACGAGCTCCTGGACGGACTCGCGGGCGCGCTGCGCGAGCACGCCGATCCGGTGCTGCTGGTCGTCGACGACCTTCATCGGCTCGAGACGCAGACGGCGCGGGACGGCCTCGCCGCGCTGCTCGAGCGCGACCTGCCGCAGCTGCGGATGCTGCTCCTCACGCGGCGCGTTCCCCGGCTGGGCCTGCATCGCCTGCGCGTGCTGGGGGGCGTGACCGAGATCCGCGGCCCGGACCTCGCGTTCACGCTCCCGGAGGCGGGCGAGCTGCTGGCGGCCGCCGGCGTCCAGCTGTCCGACGAGCGCCTCGCCCTGCTCCACCAGCGGACCGAGGGCTGGGCGGCCGGCCTGCGCCTGGCCGCGCTCGCGCTCGCCGGCCGGGCAGACCCGGACATGCTCGCCGGCCGGTTCTCCGGCGCCGACCGCACGGTGGCCGAGTACCTCGGCGACGAGGTCCTGGCCGGGCAGCCGCCGGCCGTGCGCCGGCTGCTGCGGCGCACCAGCCTGCTCGCGCGCGTCAACGGGCCGCTCGCGAACCTGCTCACCGGCCGGTCCGACAGCGAGCGCGTGCTGCAGGAGCTCGAGGACGCAAACGCGTTCGTCTTCTCGCTCGACGCGGGCCGCGCCTGGTTCCGCTACCACCACCTGGTCGCCGACCTCCTGCGGATGGAGCTGCGCCGCGAAGCGCCCGAGGAGATCGGCGCGCTGCACCGCATGGCGGCGCGCTGGCACGCCGGGCAGGGCTCTCCGCACGAGGCGATCCGCCACGCGCTGTCCGGGGCCGACCGGCGGTTCGCCGCCGATCTCCTGATGGACCACTGGTTCGACCTGGTCGTCGACGGGCAGCAGTCCACGCTCGGGCGGCTCCTGGCGGCGTTCCCCGCCGAGCAGCTGCGCACCGACCCCGAGCTCGCGGCGCTCGCCGCCGCCGACCGCCTGGCCGCCGGCCGCCCCGATGTCGCGGACGCGTACCTCGCGCTGGCCGAGCGCCTCGCCGCGGCGGCGCCCGACCCGCTGCCCCCGCGGTTCGAGGTCATGCTGACCGTGGTGCGGCTCGAGCGGGCGCGTGTGCGGGGCGACGTCGACGCAGCGGTCGAGGCCGCCGACGCGATCCTCGCTCCGGCGCACGGCGAGCGCTGGGTCGACTTCGCCTCCAACGAGGACCTGCGTGCGCTCGCGCTGATGCACCTCGGGTACCTGGAGGCGTGGTCGTGGCGGCTCGAGTCCGCGGAGCACCACCTCGAGGAGGCCCTCGCGCTCGCGCGCCAGCTCGGCCGGCCGTACCTGGCGATCGGCTGCCTTGCCACGCTGGCGGAGCTGGGGAACGTGACGCAGCAGCTCGCGCCGGCGGAGCGGCGCGCGCGGGAGGCGATCGAGCTGGCGGAACGGCTCGGCTGGTCCGAGGACCCCGTCGTCGGGGCCGCTGCCTCGGCGCTGGGCGCCACGCTGCTCGGCCGCGGCCGGCTGGAGGCGAGCGAGGGGTGGCTCGATCGCGCGGCGCGGCTGTTGCAGGGCGGGCGCGACCCGGCGACGAGCGTGCTGCTGCATTTCAACCAGGGCCTGCTGCGCTTCGCCCAGGGCCGCTACGACGGCGCACGCAGCGCGTTCCGCGACGCGGAGCTCGCCCAGGAGCACCTCAGCCTGCCGCGCCAGCTCGCGACCGCCGCCACGACATGGCAGATGCGCGCGGCCATCCGGCTCGGCGACCTCGCCCCCGCCCGCGCGGCGCTGGCTGCGGCGGGCGACGCGGTGGGCAGGGTCGCCGAGTGGTGCAACCTCGCCGCGCACCTCGCCCTGGCCGAGGACGACCCGCAGGCGGCGCTGGGGAGGCTGGAACCCGTCTTCGACGGCTCTGCGAGCGGCTTCCACCTCGTGCTCGAGCTCGAGGCGCTCCTGCTCGAGGCGGTGGCGCGCGACCGGCTCGCCGGCGAGCAGGCGGCCGCCGAAGCCACGCTCGAGCGCCTGCTCGAGCGCGCCGCGCCCGTGGGGCAGGTGTGGATCATCCTCACGGTGCCCGCCGTGCTCCCGCTGCTCCAGCGCCATCCGCGTCACCGCACGGCGCACGCCGCCTTCATCGCGGAGCTGCTCGATCACTTTGCCGGCGTCACGACGCCCGGCGTCCCGGACGACGTCCTGCGCGAGGCCGAGTCGCTCAGCGCGCGCGAGCGCGAGGTGCTGGGCTTCCTGCCGACGAACCTCACCGCCGCCGAGATCGCGCGGGAGATGGTCGTCTCCGTCCACACCGTGAAGACGCACATGCGGGCGGTCTACGCCAAGCTCGGCGTCCACCGGCGCGCCAACGCCGTCGAGCGGGCACGGGCGATCGGGCTGCTGGCGCCGTCGCGTCGCGGCCGCTGACCGATCCCCTTGCCTTCCCGGCCGGGTGTCCTAGACGTCGACGGGACCCGCAGCAGAGGAGAGGCCCATGCCCTACGTGCGCTGCCCGCAGTGCGGGCTGCACAGCTTCAGCGCCGCCCGCTGGTCGCAGATCGACTACTGCGGCCGGTGCGCCGCCGAGCTCCCGCGCTCGCCGCGCGGTGAGCCGCGCGACGAGCGCCCACGGTTCGCCCGCCGGCCCGAGCGAGCTCCCGCGGAGCAGCGCTGAGGCAGAAGGCTTGAACGCCGTTCGCCGCGTCCTACCCCTCAGGCGACGATCCAGTGGCTCACCGTGCCCCGTCCCCCCCAGGGCGGTGAGCTGGCAGGCCGCCTGCGGGTGGGTGTCCCCCCTGCCCGCGGGCGGTGGTCGTGCGGGTCTCGTTGCGGGCCGGCGCGGCCGACGGACCGTGAGCGCCCACGCCGTCAGCTACGCCGAGACGTGAGCTCGCCGCGCAACATCGAGAACACGATGCGATCCTCGCGCCCTCGCTCGCCGGGGCGGTAGTCCCGCAGCAGACCCTCGCGCTGGAACCCGAGCCGCTCGAGCACCTGCGCGGACGCCGGGTTCTCCGGGTGCGCGAGGGCCTGCACGCGCGCCATCCCGAGCCGCTCGAACGCGTAGGCGAGCAACAGCCGCATCGACCGAGTCGCCACGCCGCGCCCACGAGCGTCCGGTCCGAGCAGGAACCCGACCTCGCCGAGCGCCGGGTCCGCCTCCGAAGGTCGCCGCAGGTCACAGGCGCCGAGGACCGCACCCGACACGGCGTCGACGACGGCGAGCGCGAGCACTCCGCCGGCACGATGAGCATCCTCGGTCAGCGCCGCCCACGCCAGCGCCGACGCCTCCGTGGGGTCCACCGGCGCCCCCGACCAGCGAACGATGTCCGCGTCCTCGCACCAGGCGGCCGCGACGCCGGCGTCCCCATCATCGAACGCGCGCAGCGACACGACGCCGTCGCTCAGCGGCGGGTCGGGGAAGCGCAGCGCGGACATGGCCCCCATCAGGCTCCTTCGCCTGAGCCCGGCGCGATGAGCCTCGCGCCTGGGATGTGCGTCGCGACGCGGCGAGGGTCGCGGGTCAGGAGCGGACGGGACGTGACCGCGGCGTGCGCCCCGATCAGGAAGTCGGGCAACACCGCTCGACGCGCGCCTCCGGCGCGGCGGTAGGCGGCGTGCGCGTGCCCGGCCAGGAACGCGCCCGCGACCGGGATCTCCTCGATCACCGCCATCGACGGCAGCGTGGATCGCAGCGCCTCCAGACGGGAGAACCGCGGCGCGATCTCCGCGAGGACGACCGCATTGAGGACGAGCGCGCCACGTTGCGCCGCTTCGGTCAGCCGCGCCTGGGACCACGAACCCCAGCGCGGATCCTCCGTGAAGACGTCGAGCAGCACGCTGCTGTCGACGACCGTGCCCGATCCGGGGCTCACGCCCGCGTGAGCGCCAGGATCTCGTCCGTCGTCAGCTCGACGTCGCCGGCGCCGCGCATGCCGGCGATCTCGTCGGCGGCGCGATCCGGATCGACCACGAGCCGGGCGCCGTTCGCGTCGAGGGCGAACTCGACGTTGGTGCCGGGGTGGATGCCGAGCGCACGGCGCACCTCGAGTGGGATCGTGACCTGACCCTTCTGTGTGACGCGCATGACGGTAAGACTAGCCAGTCTTACCGACCCGGCCACACCGCCGATCCTGGAGTTCGTGCTAGCGGCCGTCGACCCGGCTACGACGGCAGCCCCCACTTCGGCATCGAGCCGAGCCCTCCCTTCGCGATCGCCCGCTCGGTGTCGCTCGAACGCCGGCTGGTCGCGTACGGCGGCATCTTCCACGGGTGCGACGCGATCGTGCCGTAGTGCTCGCGCACGTAGGCGACGAGGTCGCCGCGGTGCTCTCCGCACGCGTACCGCGTCGGGCCGAGCGGCCCGCGCCCGTGCCAGACGAGCCACCGTCCCGGCGGCACGTCGAGGTACTCGCCGAACACGAGCTCGCGCAGGCCGACCTCGAGGCCCCGCTGCGTCGCCGCGTCGGGCGCCGCCGGACAGAACTGGCAGCGGAAGACGACGCGGACCGGCATCGACGGATCATGGCACCGCGGACCGGGTATACATGCGCGATGACGCGCGGCGCGGGCGATCCGCCGCCTGGTCCGTTTCCGTTGCCGACGCGCAGCGAGCTCGGCCGACGCGCCGATGCCGGACGCCGGCAGCCCGGGCGGTACTGCTACCTGTTCGACGTCGACGACGAGCTCGCCGGTGACCTGGACCTGCGCATGCGGCTGGTCGCGCGGCCGCTGGCGACGGCCCGCGTGGAGGAGATCTCCGCCGGCGAGTTCGACCTGGTCCCACAGCTCGCGCGGCTCCGCGGCGGGCTCGGCCTGCTGCTGGTCGACGGCGTGGTCGCGCTCGACGTGCAGGTCGGCGACCGCACCGCCAGCGAGCTCGTCGGCGCGGGCGACCTCCTCGGACCGTGGACGCGCGACGACGACGTCGTGCTGCTCGCGTCCGAGACGTACGCGCGCGCCCTGGTGCGCACGCGGATCGCGATCCTCGACGCGGCGTTCGCCGAGCGCATCCGGCCGTGGCCGCAGATCCTCCACGCGTTGCTGCGCCGGGCGGTTCGCCGCTCGATGGAGCTCAACGTCCACCGCGCGGCGACCTGCCACCCGCGCGCGGACGTGCGCATCGCGCACCTGCTGTGGCACCTCGCCGAACGCTGGGGGATCGTCCAGCCCGACGGGATCCTCGTGCCGCTCCCGCTCACCCACCGGTTGATCGGCCAGCTCGTCGGCGCGGAGCGGCCGTCGGTCTCCCACGCGCTCGCGCGCCTCGCGAGCGCGGGCCTGGTCACGCGCAAGCCCAGCGGCCTCGTGCTGCACGGCACCGCGGCGCACCACACCGCGTGCCTCACCGAGCGCGCCGACCCCAGCAGCGCGCGCGCATGACCGCGTTCGAGTTCTCCCCGCGCCAGGCCGAGACCGAGCGGCTCACCGTCCACGTGCTCTGGATGACCAGCGGGCTCGGCTGCGACGGCACGGGCGATCGACCTCGGCGAGCAGGGCCGGCCGGCCTGGCTGTTCGAGCCGCTACCGGCCGCCCTCGCGACGTTCTGACATCGCCGCCGGTAATCCGGATTACGTACGGGTTGTCACGTATGGGTTTCAGGGGCATGGTCGGTCGCGGCGGCATCCGCCGCCGCCACGATGAGAGGGAGTCATGTGCCTGGCCATCCCGGGCCAGATCATCGAGGTCGTCGACGCCGAGAACCGGCTCGCGAAGGTCGATGTCGCCGGAGTGCAGCGCACGATCAACATCGGGCTGCTCGACGCCGACGGCGGCGGAGCGGAGCCCGGCGACTGGGTCCTGATCCACGTCGGCTTCGCGCTGTCCAAGGTAGACGAGGAGGAGGCGGCCGCCACCTTGAAGCTGCTCGAGGGGATGGGCGCCGACTACGAGCAGGAGCTCCGAGAGCTGAGGGAGAGCCTGATCGAGTGACCGACCCGCTCGGCATCGCCTGCGACCACGAGCACGGCTGCATCACGTGCGGCGACGAGGCCGTCCCGATGCGCGTGGTGCGCGTCGACGCCGCCCGCGCGCTCGCGCTGTGCGAGGACGCGGCCGGCGGGCGCTCCAGCGTCGAGATCGGCCTGGTCGACCCCGTCTCCGACGGCGACCGCGTGCTCGTCCACGCCGGCACGGCATTGCAGGTCCTCTCATGAAGTACGTCGACGAGTACCGCGACGCCGAGCTCGGGCAGGTGCTGGCCGGCGAGATCCTGGCGACCGTCGAACCCGGCCGGCACTACAAGGTGATGGAGGTCTGCGGCGGCCACACGCACTCGATCTACAAGTACGGGATCGACGACCTGCTGCCGAGCAACGTCGAGCTCGTGCACGGACCGGGCTGCCCGGTGTGCGTCATCCCGATGGGCCGCGTCGACGACGGCATCGCGATCGCCCACGAGCCCGGCGTGATCTTCGCGTGCTTCGGCGACATGCTGCGAGTGCCGGGCGCGAACGGCACGCTGCTCGAGGCCAAGGCGGCCGGCGCCGACGTGCGGATGGTCTACTCGCCGCTCGACGCCCTGCGGATCGCGAAGCAGAACCCGGACCGCGAGGTCGTCTTCTTCGCGATCGGGTTCGAGACGACCGCGCCCTCCACCGCGCTGACGCTCAAGCGCGCGAAGGCGGAGGGCGTCGAGAACTTCAGCTGCATGTGCAACCACGTGACGATCGTGCCGCCGCTGCGGGCGCTGCTCGAGTCGCCCGACCTGCGGCTCGACGGCTTCATCGGGCCGGGCCACGTGTGCACGGTCGTCGGCGCGCGGCCGCTCGAGTTCATCCCCGCCGACTACCGGCGCCCGGTGGTGATCTCGGGCTTCGAGCCGCTCGACATCCTGCAGTCGATCCAGATGATCCTCGCGCAGCTCGCGTCCGGCCGCTGCGAGGTGGAGAACCAATACACGCGCGTCGTGCCGCACGAGGGCAACCTGCGCGCGCTCGAGGTGATGGCGGAGGTGTTCCAGCTCCGGCCGCACTTCGAGTGGCGCGGCCTCGGGTTCATCTCCCAGAGCGCGCTGGCGCTCTCGGACGCCTACGCGGACCTGGACGCGGAGCTGCGCTTCAGCGTCCCCGGCGTGCGCGTCGCCGACCCGAAGGCGTGCCAGTGCGGCGAGGTGCTCAAGGGCGTCATCAAGCCGTGGGAGTGCAAGGTGTTCGGCACCGCGTGCACGCCCGAGCACGCGATCGGGACGTGCATGGTCTCCCCGGAGGGCGCCTGCGCCGCGTACTACAACTACGGCCGGTTCGCGCGGGATCGCGAGGTGGTGTGAGTGAAGCCTGTTTCGTCCTCCGGTCCTCGCAAGCTCGGACCTCCGGCCGACGTCACATCCTCCGGTCCTCGCAAGCTCGGACCTTCGGCCGACGTTACGGAGCGCGAGCAGAGGATCCTGGGCATCATCGAAACGGCCCGCGCCAAGCGGCCGAAGTTCAAGGACGCGCGCATCACGATGGCCCACGGCGCCGGCGGCAAGGCGACCCAGACGCTGATCGAGGGCCTGTTCGTGCCCGCGTTCGGCTCCCCCACGCTCGCGACCATGTCCGACGCGGGCGCGATCGAGGGGACCGGCCTCGCGCTGACGACCGACAGCTTCGTCGTCAAGCCGATCCGGTTCCCGGGCGGCTCGATCGGCGA
The DNA here is from genome assembly GCA_035489875.1 of Solirubrobacteraceae bacterium. GTDB lineage: Bacteria > Actinomycetota > Thermoleophilia > Solirubrobacterales > Solirubrobacteraceae > DASQMT01. The sequence goes on from DATHJG010000769.1 coordinate 7,652, forward strand.
GCTCGCGGTGAACGGCACGGTCAACGACCTGGCGATGGCCGGAGCGCGCCCGCTCGCGCTCAGCGTGTCGCTGATCCTCGAGGAGGGCCTCGACGCGGACGAGCTGCGCGCCGAGGTCGCCGCGATCGCCGGCGCCGCGCAAGCCGCGGACGTCGAGATCGTCGCCGGCGACACGAAGGTCGTCGAGCGCGGGCACGCGGACCAGATGTACGTGTGCACGACGGGGATCGGGCGGATCGACCCGCGCGCCTCGCTCTCCCCCGCGAACCTGCGGCCCGGCGATCGGATCATCGTCTCCGGCGCGCTCGGGAACCACGGCATGGCGATCATGCTCGCCCGCGGCGAGTTCGAGCTCGAGTCCGAGATCGTCTCCGACACCCGGTCGCTGTGGCCGGCGGCCGACGCGCTGATGGAGGCGGTCGGCCCGTCGCTGCGCACGCTGCGCGACGCGACGCGCGGCGGCGTCGCCTCGGTGCTGAACGAGCTCGCGCGCGCGTCCGGCGTGGCGATGGTCCTGCGCGAGGGGGACGTGCCCGTCGACCCGGCGGTCGCCGGTGCGGCGGAGATCCTCGGGATCGACCCGATGTACGTGGCGAACGAGGGCAAGCTCGTGGCGTTCGTCG
>DATHJG010000770.1:0-7588 GCA_035489875.1 Solirubrobacteraceae bacterium
GACCGGGGTGGACGAGCAGCGGGCGGCGGGCGGCTTCGAGGACGCCGAGCAGCGGGGCGAGGCGGTCGAGGCCGCCGGGTTCCGCGAGCAGGTCGGCGGGGAGCTCGAGTCCGACCGCGCCGGCTTGCAGCGCGCGTTCGAGCGCCTCCGGGTCGGGTTCCGTCGTCGGCGCCATCGCCCATGCGCGGAACGGCGCAGGGAGGGACAGCGCGCCTTCGAGCCACGCGGCGGCGAGCTCCGCGGCCTCGTTCGGCGGGAGCCGGTCGAGGCCGAGCGCGGCCGAGGGGGCGACGAGCACGAGCTCGTCGCCGTCGTCGTCCGCCCGCTCGGCGCGGGCTGCGGGATCGTGGTGCGCGGGCTCGATCGCGTACGGCCGCTCGCCGGGCAGGTGCAGATCCCAGCCGTCGAGCCGCGGAGCCGTCGTTCGCGCGCGCAGGGCTGCGAGGAAGGGCTCGGGCCAGACGTGCTGGTGGAGGTCGATGGTCACAGGTTTCTGAAGCGATTCACTGAACCGATTCACTGAACCGGTTCAACAGTACAGCACGGGGGAAGCCCCGCCACCATGGGCCATTGGTCCAATGTCGCCGCGACCGTTGCCGACCGGCGGTCGGGCCGCGCGCCGCCTCCTCCTGACGGCCGCGTTGCGCAGTCGCTACGGTTGGGGGGTGGCTCCGCGGAGACGCGTGACGATCAAGGACGTCGCTTCGGCGACGGGCCTCTCTCCCGCGGCCGTCTCGTACGCCATGCGGGGCGTGCAGACGTCGCCAGAGACGCAGGAACGCGTGCGCCAGGCGGCGGACGAGCTCGGCTATACCGGCAATGCCGTCGCGCGGGCGCTGGCCCGGGGGAGCACCGGGCTGGTCGGCGTGCTCTCCGGGTCGCTGGAGGACTTGAGCGAGCAGCGCTTCGTCGAGGCGCTCGGACGCGAGCTGGGCCGGCGCGACCTGCACATGGTGGTCGTCGACGCGCGCGGGGAGCCCAAGCGCGAGCGGATGCTGGCACGCCAACTCGCGGACCAGCTCGTCGACGGCCTGATCGTCTCCCCGCTCGACCCGTCCGATGCGGCGTGGCAGGACATCGGCGAGATGCTCCCGATCGTGACGGTCGGCGATGCGCTCGCCGGGCCGACGGTGGGGGAGGTCCTGTTCGACAACCGCGCGGGGGTCGGCATGGTGCTCGAGCACCTGTACGCGCTCGGCCATCGCAGGATCGCGGTGCTGACGCCGAGCCGCCCCTCGACGCCGGACCGGCCCGCCGAGCGCGTGGTCGCCGAGGTCTGCGAGGCGCTCGGGCTGGAGGCGACCGTGGTCAACTCGCGGCACTCGATCGAGGCGGCGACGCGCACGGCGTCGGACCTGTTGGCGAGGGAGCCGCGCCCGACGGCTGTCTTCTGCCTCTCGGACTCGATCGCGTGCGGCGTCTACGCGGCGGCGGCCGCGCTGGGCCTGGAGATCCCGCGCGACCTGTCCGTGGCGGGCTACGACGGTCACCCGATCGGCACCGTGGTGTCGCCGCCGCTCACGAACGTGGAGTGGGGGATGCCGGACGTGGCGGCTTCGGCGGCGTCCCTGCTCGCTGCGGCCGTGGCGGGGCGCCCGAAGCCTCGTGCGCGGGCCCGGGTGCGGGTGGCGCCGGAGTTGGTGGAGCGGGCGTCGACGGCGGCACCGGCTTTGGCGCCGGCGTAGGCGTGGCGGTGGCGCGGGCGTTGCGCGGCGCGCCGGCGTTTGTGAACGGCGGGCATTGAGGGAGAGGGTTCGGCGGGGCCGCAAAACGTCGAGCGAGTGCGGATCTTGGCCGTCGGCTCGACGTTTTGCGCGTGTAGGCCGCAGAACGTCGAGCGAGGACCCGGTCCGGCACGGAACTCGACGTTTTGCGGCCTCAACGACCAAAACGTCGAATGAAGGGTCTCTCGCCCGATCCGCTCGACGTTTCGGGCGCTCTACGACCAAAACGTCGAGCGACCCGCCTGAATCGCCCGCGGTTCGACGTTTTGGTCGCTCCCGCGAGCCGCCCCAACGCTTCAACCCTCCCCCTCAATGCCCGCCGTTCACAGACGCCGACCCCGCCCGCCACGACTTCGCGCCTCCAGGTTAGACCCCCGCAGCCCGCGCAGCCTCCGCGTGGGCGGCGAGTTCGAGCGTGTCGTCGAGCGCCGGCAGCTCGCTCGGAGCCATCCCCAACGCCGTCGCCGTGAGCCAGTCCGCGAACGCCGTGTTCTTCGGCAGCAGCGGTCCGTGCATGTACGTCCCGATCACGGTGCCGTGCGGGCCGCCGCGCACGCCCTCGGTGCCGTCCGACCCGTGGTTCCCGTTCCCGCGCAGCACGCGGCCGAGCGGCTCCGTCCCCGCCCCCAGGTACGTGCGCCCCGCGTGGTTCTCGAACCCCGCCAGCCGCGCCGGCCCGCCGGGCAGCTCGAGGGCGATCGCGATGTTGCCCAGCAGCCGCGAGCCCTCGACGCGGCGGGTGTCGAGGTCGACGAGGCCGACCCCAGGCAGCCGCTCGCCGGGCGTGTCGTAGCCGTGGCCGAGCAGTTGGAGCCCGCCGCAGACCGCGAAGACGACCGCACCGCGATCGGCCGCGGCGTGGAGCGCGTCGCGCTTGATCGTCGCGAGGTCGCGCGCGCAGAGCGCCTGGTCGCGGTCCTGGCCGCCGCCGATGTAGAAGAGGTCGTGCGCGTCCGGGTCGATCTCGTCGCCGATCCCCGCGCCGGCCAGCTCGAAGCCCAGCCCGCGCCACGTCGCGCGCCGATCGAACACGGTCAGGTTCCCGCGGTCGGCGTAGATGTTCATGAGGTCGGGATAGAGCGCGAGCACGCGCAGCGTCCGCTCAGCCACGGAGCATCACGACCTCGGAGCCGACGTGGTCGTCGGTCGGCGGGATCGTGCGGGAGGGCTCGGGCGTGAAGCCGGCGGCGCGCCCCTCGGCCTCCAGCTCCGCGGGCGTCAGGCTGGCGAGCTCGATCACGTCGGCCTCCTCGGTCACGCCGCCGTCGGGGGCGTACGCACGGCGGAGGCGCTCGATCCGGGTCGCGTCCGGCAGCGCCCGCACGGCCGTCGGCTGGGACGCGAAGCGCCAGTCGGCGAGCGTCCCGACGTCGGGGGCGGGCAGGACGCCCTCGACGCCGTCGAAGTCCTCGAGCGCGGCCGTGATCGCAAGCGCGAGCAGGCCGCCCGGCAGCAGGTGGCGCAGGGCGGCGGCCAGGAACCCGGCGCGGGCGGGCAGCAGCTGGACGGTCTGCATGGGGACGATGACGAGCCCGAAGCGCCGGTCGAGCGCGAAGTCGCTCGCGTCGGCCACGACGGTCCTGACGCCCAGCCCCGCGGCGCGAGCCGTGAGCGCGTCGAGCAGCTCCGGCTCGCGGTCGAGCGCGGTGACGTCGTGGCCGGCCCGCGCGAGCTCGAGCGCGACCCGCCCCGTCCCCGCGCCGACGTCCAGGATCGGCCCGCGCTCGCGCGTGGCGAGCTCATGCCACAACGGGAGGTCGGCCGAGTAGCGCCCGCACTCGACGTCATGCCACACCACGAGCGTGGAGAAGGCCGGGGTCATGACCGCGGCACGAGCGCGCGCGCCCTCATCGCCAATGCCCCTCCACCTGCCCGCGCCGCGCCAGCAGGTCGCGCAGCTCGAGCAGCGCCGTGTACGTCGGCAGCGCGTACAGCGGACCGGTGCCGTCCGCCAGCGCCGCGTCCAGCCCGTCCGGCAGCGCCGGCACGACGGCCAGCCGCGCGGCGTCCACCCCCGCGTACTTGAGCCGCAGCGCCAGCTCCGCTGCGCGCGTCCCCGAGCACGTCATCCGCCGCACCGACGGCGCGAGCAGCTCCCAGTCGGCGTCCCAGACCCACGAGATGTCGCGCCCGTCGGCGGTGTTGTCGTTGAGCACCCCGAACAGGTCGAGCTGCGCTCCCTCCAGCGCCAGCGTCCGCAGCACCTCGTTCGCCCCCGCGGGGTTCTTCACCAGCAGGATCGAGGTCGGCCGCCCGCCCAGATCGAGCGTCTCCGCCCGCCCGAACGCCGGCGCCACCGCCTCCAGTCCGGCCACGACCGCGTCCAGCGGAGCGCCGAGCTGCAGGGACAGCGCGGCCGCGCCCAGCGCGTTGTAGACGTTGTAGAGGCCCGGCAGCGGCAGCTCCACCCGCCCGCTCCCCGCGGGCGTGACGAGCGTGAACGCGGCCGAGCGGATCCCGCGCAGCTCGACGTCGCGCGCGACGACCGCCGGGTCCGGCCGCCGCGCGCCGCAGTTCGGACACGCGTAGCGGCCCAGGTGCGCGAGGTAGATCGCCTCGTACACGTAGGGATGCCCGCAGCGACGGCAGTGCTTGGAGTCCGCCGCGTGCTGGAGCTCGGGAATCGCGAGCGCGTCGTCGTCGACGCCGAAGTACAGCGGCGACTGCTTGTGCCCGCCGGCGAAGCCGGTTGGGTGCTTGCGACCCAGGTCGGCGACCAGCGGGTCGTCGGCGTTGAGCACGAGCGCGCTGCGTCCGGCCCGACCGGCGAGGAAGGACGCCCAGCGGTCGGCGATGATCTCGAGCTCCCCGTAGCGGTCGAGCTGGTCGCGAAACAGGTTGCCGAGCAGGATCGCGCGCGGGGAGAGCTCCTCGACCACCGCAGCGAGCCAGAACTCGTCGACCTCGAACAGGCCGAGCTCCCCACGCAGCTCCCGCCCGCCGCGCCGCGACGCGGCCGCCAGCGCCGACGCGACCCCGCCCGCCATGTTCGCGCCCGCACGGTTGTGGACGAGCGTCGCGCCGGTGCGCTCGAGCACGGAGGCGGTCATCGCCGCGGTCGTCGTCTTCCCGTTCGTCGCGCTGATCACCGCGCTGCCATGCGCCAGCCGCCGCGAGAGCAGCCCGATCGCGTGCGGCTCCAGCCGCGTGAGCACCTTGCCCGGCAGCGACGTCCCCCCGCCGCGCCCCGCGGCGCGCACCAGCGTCCCGACCGCCTTGGCCGCGGCCACCTTCGGTCCCAGCAGCGTCACGGGACGAGCACCTTCAGCGCGCGGGGCACGACCTTGATGGTGACGGGCAGGTCCGCGATCGGATCGCCGTCCGCGTACGCGCGGAACGGGCGGTCGGCGTGGAAGGTGACCTCGCGCCCGCGCAGGAACGTGATGTGCTCGCTGTCGGTGTGCGTCCCCTTGAACACCTTCGGCAGGCTCGCGACGTAGCGCGGCTTCGGGCACTCCCCGATGAGCACGACGTCGAGCAGCCCGTCGTCGAGCTCCGCGCGTGGCGCGAGGTACATCCCGCCGCCGAACACGCCCGAGTTGGCGACCGCGACCGAATAGCCGGTGAACGATCGCGCCTCGCCGTCGACCACGACCTGCCAGCGCGCGTGGCGCCAGCCGCGCAGCGCGCGCAGCATCGAGTAGACGTAGATCATCTCGCCGAGCGGGACGCGGGTCGTGTTCGCGACGTCCTGCACGTCGGAGTCGAAGCCGGCCGACGCGATCCCCAGGTAGGTCCGGCCGCCCGCGTCCGCGACGTCGATCGCACGCTCGCGGCCGGCGGCGAGCACGTCGCACGCGCGCTCCGCGTCCGTCCCGATCCCGAGCTTGCGCGCGAAGTCGTTGCCCCGCCCGCCGGGCAGCACGCCCAGCACCCCGTCGGTCCCGCGCAGCACCCCCGCCACCGCGCCGAGCAGCCCGTCGCCGCCCATCGCGGCCGCCACCTCGCCGGACTCGAGCGTCTCGTGCGCCAGCTCTCGCCCATGCTCGAGCGAGTCCGTGCGCTCCACCCGGAACGGCATCCCGCGTGCCCGCAGCGCCGCCTCCACGCCCGGGAGCAGGCGCGCCGAGCGGCCACGCCCGGCGCTGGGGTTGACGATGAGGCAGAGCGGGCGCCGGGCCATGCGGGACGCACAACCTAGCGAGGGGTCAGGCGAGCACGAGCGCGGCGAGCGAGTCGGCCACGTGCGTCGGGCGCGGATCGGCGGCGTTCGCCTCGGCGAGCGTCGTGACCCCCGTCAGCACGAGCGCGCTGTCGATCCCGGCGCGGCGCGCGCCCGCCACGTCGACGTCGAGCCGGTCCCCGACCGCCAGGTAGCGGCCGTGCCCGAGCCGGTCGCGCACCGTCGCGTACATGTCGGGCTCGGGCTTGCCGACCGTGCGCTCGGCGCGCCGGCCGGTCGCCTCCTCCACCGCCGCGAGCACCGCGCCCGAGCCGGGCCACGGGCCGTCGGGCATCGGGAACGTCCGGTCCCGCGTGACGCCGATCAGCTCGGCGCCGCGCAGCACCGCCTGGGTCGCGATCCGCAGCTCGCGGAAGTCGAAGCCCTCATGGCCGCCGACGACCACGACATCGGCGCGCGTGGCGAACTCGGTGTTGTTGACGACGCGCATCCCGGCGTCGGCGACGTGGTCGACGAGCGCCTGGGAGCCGATCACGAACGCCGCGCCGCCGTTCTGGCGCTCGGCGAGCACGAACTGCAGCGCCGCGCCGCACGTGACGACCTCGTCGAGGCTCGCCTGGAAGCCGAGCCGCCACAGCTTGCGCACGAAGAAGTCGGGCGCGTGGCGCACGTCGTTGGTGATGTAGGCGATGCCCTTGCCGGCCTCGCGCAGCGCGGTGACGGCGTCCGCGGCGCCCTCGAGCGCGGCGTCGCCGACCCACAGGCAGCCGTCGAGGTCGAGCAGCACGTGGTCGTAGCGGGCGATGGTGGAACGGAGCGACACCGCCCGTCATTATCATCGCCGCCCATGACGAGGCCCCTTGCAGTCCTGTTCGCATGCCTATTCCTGGTCGCCCTCGCCGGGTGCGGCGACGATGAGAACCAGGCGGCCGCCGAGGCGACCGCCACCGCGACGGCCACGCCCGAGGACACCGGGGGCGAGCAGGGGACCGGCTGCGAGCCGGCGGAGAAGGCCGCGCCCAAGCAGATGAAGCTCAAGAAGCCCAAGCAGGAGCTCGACCCGTCCAAGACCTACGTCGCGACGGTCGCGACGAACTGCGGCGACTTCAAGATCGAGCTCGACGCCAAGCGCGCCCCGAAGACCGGCGGGTCGTTCAAGCACCTCGTCGACGAGGGCCTCTACGACGGCCTCGGGTTCCATCGGATCGTCCCCGGCTTCGTCATCCAGGGCGGCGACCCGGCCGGCAACGGCAGCGGCGGCCCCGGCTACTCGGTCGTCGAGGCTCCGCCCGAGAACCTCGCCTACACCAAGGGCGTCGTGGCGATGGCGAAGACCCAGATGGAGGATCCCGGCACGTCGGGCAGCCAGTTCTTCGTCGTCACGGGCGAGGATGCGCAGCTCCCGCCCGAGTACGCGCTGCTCGGCAAGGTCACCGAGGGCCAGGACGTCGTCGACCTGATCGGCGTCGCGCCGGTCGGGGCCGACGAGCAGCCGGTGGATCCGATCGTGATCCAGAAGGTCACGATCGACGAGGGTTAGTGGGCCACTAGTGCCGGCGGGCACCGAACCTCGCGAGCGCATCCAGGAGCTCGCCGCCCGGATCACCGAGCTGCGCGACGCCTACTACCGCGGCGATCCGCTCGTCGCCGACGCCGACTACGACGCGATCGAGGACGAGCTGCGCGCGCTGGTCGGCGAGCATCCCGACCTCGCGCCCGATCCCAACCCGCTCGAGACCGT
>DATHJG010000771.1:0-3029 GCA_035489875.1 Solirubrobacteraceae bacterium
ATGTGCGCCGGGTCGTCCGGCTCGTCGATCGGCTGCGTCGTGAACCAGAAGTGCTCGCGGACGATCTCCGATGGCCGGCGATCGAGGTGCGGGACCTCGTGGCGCAGCTGCGACCATGCGCTGTCGAGCGCCCACATGAGCGGCGGCGCCCAGGCCAGCCCGCCTTCCTCGAGGACGACCTTGAGCGTCGGGAAGCGGTCGAAGACGCCCTGGCAGACGAGGCTCATGAGCTGCGTCGCCATCGCGTGCGCGCCCGCCATGTGGTCCTCGAAGTAGAACGAGTACCAGCCGGCGCCGGTGACCGTGCTGTTGCCGATGCCGCCGACGTGCACGACGACCGGCAGGTCGAGGCCGGCAGCCGCCTCGTAGACGTCCCAATAGCGGCGATGCCCGAGCGGCTCGCGCGGCGCGACCACGAGCATGACGCTGACGAAGCGGTCGTCGCTCGCAAGGCGCTCGATCTCGCGGACGGCCATCGAGCCGTACTCGAACGGCACCGTCATCGTCGACCGGAACCGCGGGTCGGCGTCGAGCCAGGCCTCGCGCGTCCAGTCGTTGAGCGCGCGGAACAGATGCTCCGACAGCGCCGGGACCTGCGCCGCGTAGTCGAGCGCGTCGATCGGGTTCAGGATCGCGACGTCGACGCCCCAGCGGTCGAGCAGCTGCTCGCGCACGAACGGCATGTCGCTGCCCGGCGCGCCGCCGCCGGGCGGCCACGTGTCGGTGCGCGAGGCCGCCGCCCGCGGCCGCGTGGGCACGTAGGCGTTCGACTTCACCGCGCGCAGCCCGAAGTCCTCGACCACGCGGCGCCAGCGTGCCGGCAGGCGCCGCGCGAGCTCGGCCGGCGGGATGTTCGAGTGCACGTCGCAGTCGATCAGGGCGTGCGGGCTCATGCTGGGGCGCCGGCCAGCTCGACGACGACCCGGTCGCCCTCCACGTCGACCGGGAAGGTCTCCACGGTCACCGGGTACGCGCGCACGCGCGAGCGGAGTGGATCGAACCACGACTCGCCGGTCTCCAGGTCGTACTCCCAGTTGTGCCACGGGCACGCGACGCGCCACTGTCCGTCGCGGACGCGGACCTCGCCGGGCGCGGGCGCGTCGACCCATGGCTGCACGGGGCCCTCGCACAGCGGGCCGCCCTGGTGTGGGCAGCGGTTGCGCAGCGCGTAGAAGCGGTCGCCCACGCGGAAGATCCCGATCGAGCGGCGGGCCACGACGACGATCCGGCGGCCTCCGTCGGGGAACTCGTCGACGCGACCCACGACGTGCTTCATGCGCTGCGCCGCACCGTGATGCCCGCCGCGACGCGGTCCCAGGTCGCGTCCGTGATGCCGGCCACCCGGAGCTCCTCCTTGCGGATCTTCTGCGTCTCGGTCTTGGGTAGCGCGGCCGCGAGCTCGACGTAGCGCGGGACCATGAAGTGCGGCATGCGCTCCATGAGGAACTCGATCAGCTCCTCGGGCGCGAGCGACGCCCCTTCCTTCAGGACGACGACGACCTTGACCTCGTCCTCGCCCCAGTCGGACGGCACGGCGATCGCGGCGGACTCGAGCACCGCCGGGTGCCGGTTCACATCGGCCTCGACCTCCATCGAGGAGACGTTCTCTCCGCGGCGCCGGATCGCGTCCTTGAGCCGGTCGACGAAGTAGAAGTTGCCGTCCTCGTCGATCGTGAAGGCGTCTCCGGTGTGCAGCCACTGGTTGCGCCACGCCCGCGCGGTCTGCTCCGGCTTGCCCCAGTAGCCCGCCATCAGCCTCCACGGCTCCTCCGTGCGGATCAGCAGCTCGCCGACCTCGCCCGGCGGCAGCGGCTCGTCGTGCTCGTCGGCCACGCGGCACCGGTACCCCGGCCGTGCCCGGCCGCAGGTCTGGCTGTTGGCGGGCTCCCATCCGCCCGAGGCGATCGGCGAGCTGACCTCGGTCATGTTGAACACCGTGCAGACGCGGACGCCGAAGCGCTCCCTGAATGCGCCGACCTCGTCGATCAACGGCACCATGATCACGTTTGCGAGCGGCGTGTCACGCTCACCCGCCCGCGGCGGCTGGCGGTGGATGAAGTTCGCCATCGCCCCGAGCAGCAGCGTCGTCGTGCAGCCGTGGCGCTCGATGTCCTCCCAGAACGCCTTCGTATCGAACGCGTCCCGGATCACCACGGACGAGCCGAGGAGCGCCATCAGGTAGAGCGGGAACTTGCCGCTGATGTGGAACAGCGGGAACGGCGAGTAGTAGACGTCGGCGCCGGTGAGGTCGTCGAGCGGCACGCTCCCCACCGTCGTGGCGTGCGCTTGGGCCCACGGCACGAGCACCCCCTTCGAGGCCCCGGTGGTCCCGGACGTGTAGATGATCGAGGCGATGTCGGTGTAGCCGGGCTCGGCCGGCGGCTCGGCCGCCGTGCCTGCCTCGGCCAGGAACTCGTCGACGGCGACCACCCGGCAGGGAACGTCGGGGCGTGCGCCGGCGCCGCCGTGGACGACGAGCGTGTCGACGGCGTCCAGCGTGCCGGGCGAGAGCTCCTCGAGGCGGTCGAGGTACCGCGCGTGGGCGACGACGACGACGGACGCGGAGTCCGACACGATGTACTCCAGCATCCGGCCGCGGTAGGAGATGTTCACCGGCACCTCCACGGCCCCCAGCCAGGCGATGCCCATCCACGCCTCGACCGCCGTGCCGCACACCGGCAACATCACCAGTACGTGATCGCCGCTCCCGACACCCGCGTGCCGCAGGGCTCCGGCCCACCGCATCGCCGCCTCGTGCACCTCCGCGTAGGTGCGTGTGCCGGCGCCGATCTCCCGCAGGTAGGGCCGATCCGGGTACTCGCGCGCGCCGCGCGCGATCAGCTGTGGCAGCAGTTGGTCGGACGCAAGCACCCGTGACGTCCTAGCCCGCCGTGAGCGCCGCCGCCCGCGCCTCGATCACGTCCAGCCAGACCGGGAGCGACCGCGACCAGCGCCCCATCCGCTCGTCGGTCGTGCGGCCCTTGGCGTAGAGGTGCGCGCCGAGTACGAAGATGCCCGCGATCTTCGCC
>DATHJG010000772.1:0-2052 GCA_035489875.1 Solirubrobacteraceae bacterium
GCTGTCCCATCCCGAGCGAGAAGCCGCCGGCGCGCTTGCTGGCGACGCTCCCCAGCCCCACGAGCTCGATGACCTCCTCCACCCGCGCCCGTCCGATCCCGTGCGTCTGCGCCATCTCGCTCATCAGGTGCGACGACAGGAAGACGGTCCTCCCCTCCGAGGCGAGCTGCTTGAGCAGCGTCCGGATCCACAGGATGCCCTCCGGGTCCAGGCCGTTGGCCGGCTCGTCCAGGATCAGGGTCCGAGGATCTCCCAGCAGCGCCGACGCGATGCCGAGGCGCTGTCCCATCCCCAGCGAGAAGCCGCCGGCGCGCTTGCGGGCGACGTCGTCCAGCCCCACCAGCTCGATGACCTCCTGCACCCGCGCCCGCCCGAAGCCGTGCGTCTGGGCCATCGCCAGCAGGTGGTTGAATGCGGAGCGCCCGGTGTGGATCGCCCGCGCCTCGAGCATCGCGCCGACCTCGTGCAGCGGCGCCTGGAAGTCGCGATACGCGCGGCCGTTGACGCGGATCGTCCCGGCGCTCGGCGCGTCCAGGCCGACGATCATGCGCATCGTCGTCGACTTGCCCGCCCCGTTGGGACCGAGGAAGCCCGTGACCGTCCCCGGCTTCACGACGAAGCTGATGTCGTCGACGGCGAGCTTCTCTCCGTAGCGCTTGCTGACGTGCTCGATCTCGATCATGCCCCGATCATGGGGACCGACCGCCACGCCCACAATGCACCGGGAGGATGGACATCGGGGGCGGCGAGTAGGCATCAGGTCGTACCGCCCGTACCTCTCAGGTCGCAGAATCGCTCCGCCTGCGGCCAGCGCCGACCGTCCTCCAGGACAGGCGTCGCGAATCGGTGGGTCGGCCAGAGTGCTGGCGATGAGCAGGTCCAGCACGGCTGAGCAGTTCGTGCAGGTGCTGCGCCAGGCCGGCGTCGAGCGGGTCTACGGGATCGTCGGGGACAGCCTGAATCCGTTCGTGGACGCGATCCGCAGGACCGAAGGGATCGCGTGGGTGCACGTCCGCAACGAGGAGGCGGGCGCGTTCGCGGCGGCCGCCGAGGCGCAGCTCACCGGCCGGCTCGCGGTCTGCGCCGGTAGCTGCGGCCCCGGCAACACGCACCTGATCCAAGGCCTCTACGACGCGCATCGAAGCGGCGCACCGGTGCTGGCGATCGCGTCGCAGATCCCGACGGAGCAGATCGGCACCGGGTTCTTCCAGGAGACCCATCCGGAGCGGCTGTTCGTCGAGTGCAGCGGCTACTGCGAGCTGGTCAGCCAGCCGTCCCAGATGCCGCGGCTCGCGCGTATCGCGATCCAGCACGCGATCGGCGCCGGCGGCGTGTCGGTGCTGGTGATGCCGGGCGACGTGCTGGATCAGCGCGCGGTGCATCCGACCGGCGAGGGCGTGCTGTTCGCGGAGCAGGCGACCGGGGTGCCCGGGCCCGAGCAGGTGGCGGCGCTCGCCGAGCGGCTCAACGCCGCCCGGACCGTGACGCTGTTCTGCGGCGCCGGCACGCGTCGCGCTCACCGCGAGGTGATGGAGCTCGCGGGCAGGCTGCACAGCCCGGTCGGACACTCGCTGCGCGGCAAGGAGTGGATCCAGTACGAGAACCCGTACGACGTCGGGATGAGCGGAATGCTCGGCTACGGCGCCTGCTACCAGGCGACGCACGAGGCCGACCTGCTGCTGCTGCTCGGCACCGACTTCCCGTACGACGCGTTCCTGCCGCAGGCGCACACGGTGCAGGTCGACCACGATGCGACGCGCCTGGGGCGGCGCACGCCGCTCGAGCTCGCGGTCCACGGCGACGTCGCCGCCACGCTGCGGGCCGTGCTGCCGCTGGTCGAGCAGAAGCCCGACCGGTCGTTCCTGGACCAGATGCTGCGCGAGCACGCGCGGGCGCTGGAACGCGTCGTCGACGCGTACACCGCCGACGTCGAGCACCACGTGCCGATCCATCCGGAGTACGCGGCGGCCGTGCTGGACGAGGTCGCCGCCGACGACGCCGTCTTCACGGTGGACACCGGCATGTGCAACGTCTGGGCGGCCCGCTACATCA
>DATHJG010000773.1:0-4250 GCA_035489875.1 Solirubrobacteraceae bacterium
GCGAAGGGCTTTGCCGGGACCGTGTTCCTCACGACCGAGGACTGCCAGGCCTCCTACGAGGAGCTCCAGGGCCGCGGCGTCGAGTTCAGCGAGGCGCCGGAGGAGCGCCCTTACGGCATCGACGCGGGGTTCCGTGACCCGTCGGGCAACACGTTCCGGCTCACGCAGGTCACGCTCGCGGGGGTCTGATCAGCCGGTCAGGGAACCGAGCGCCGAGACGAACTTCGCGTTCTCGGCCTCGGTCCCGACCGTCACGCGCAGCGCGCCCTCGCGCCCGAGGGCCGCGCCGGCGCGGACGAGCACGCCCCGCTGGGCGAGCGCGGCGATCGTGTCGCGCTCGCGTGTGCCCGCCGACGAAGTCGGTTGGGTATCCACGCCTTCCGGCAGGTCGAACCAGACGAAGTTCGCCTGCGACTCCGCCGGCTCGATGCCGATCCGCCGCAGGCCATCCCGCAGGTCGAGCCGCTCGGCCAGGTTGCGCTCCACGCGCCGCGCGACCTCGTCCTGGTGCTTCAGCGCCTCGACCGCGGCGGCCTGGGCCGCCGCGTTGCAGAAGAACGGCTGGCGGACCTGGTCGACCGCGGAGCGGAAGTCCTCCGAGCCGCACAGCGCGAAGCCGACGCGCAGCCCGCACAGGCCGTACACCTTCGAGAACGTCCGCAGCAGGACGAGGTTCGGGTGGCGGTCGAGCAGCGCGATCGACTCGTCGGGGTCCTGCAGGAGGTTGAACTCGCAGTAGGCCTCGTCGAGGATCACCGCGACGTGGCGCGGGACCGCGCGCACGAACGCCACGATCTCGTCGAGCGGCAACGCGGTCGAGGTCGGGTTGTTCGGGTTGCACACGATCACCAGCCGGGTGGCGGCGGTGATCTCCTGCAGCATCGCGTCGAGGTCGTGGCGGTGGTGCTCGTCGACCGGGACCTCGATCCCGCGCGCGCCCGACGCGGCGGTCAGGTGCGGGTAGACGCTGAAGCTCGGCCAGGCGTAGACGAGCTCGGCGCCGGGCTCGAGCAGCGCCTCGCCCGCCGCGAGCAGGATGTCGCACGATCCGTTGCCGACCGCGATCCGTTGGACGGGCACGCCGTAGCGGTCGCTGAGGGCCGAGCGCAGCGCCGAGTTCGTCGGGTCGGGATAGCGGTTCAGGCCGCCGAGCGCGGCGGCGACGGCGTCGACCACGGCGGGGATCGGCGGATACGGCGACTCGTTGGACGCGAGCAGCGCGACGTCCCCCGGCAGCGCGTAGCCGTCGGCGGCGGGGTAGACGGGGATGCGGCGGATCCGCTCGGCGAACTCGATCGGCATGGGTGCCTTGAGCCTACAAGCAACCTGAACGGGGTCTGACCCCGTTCAGGTCACTGCGCGCCGTGCAGGTCCTGGCGCAGCGCGGCGGTCTCGCCGAGGTACACGTGCACCGGGTCGTGGCGGTCGTCGGCGTAGGCGTGGATCATCACCCGGATCACGCTCGGCATCGAGCCGGGCACCCCGATCTCCTGCGCGCACAGGAGCGGCACCCGGCTCAGCCCCATGCGCCGCGCGGCGACCGCCGGGAACTCGGCGTCGAGGTCGGGCGTGAGCGTGAACAGGCAGCTGACGAGGTCGCCGGTCTCCAGCCCGTTGCGGCCGAGCAGCTCGTGCATCAGGGCTTCAGTCGCGTCGAGGATCGCGTCGGGCTCGTTGGCCGCGACGGTGTTGGCTCCTCGGAAGGCGATCAGCCGCATCGGGCGGCCACTCTAACGCCGCCCGGCGCAGCTGCTCGACCTCGGCGGCCTTGAGCAGGCGGTGCTTGCCGAGGGGAAGTTCGCCGAGGCGGAGCGGCCCGAACGCCACGCGCTCCAGCCGGACGACCGGGTGGCCGACGGCGTCGAGCATCCGCCGCACCTGCCGCTTGCGCCCTTCGTGCAGGACGATCTCGACGCGGTCGGGCGTCAGCCGCCGTGCGCCCGCCGGCGCCGTCACCCCGTCGTCGAGCGTCACGCCCTCGCGCAGCCTGCGGAGCGCCGGCTCGCGCACCGGCGCGTTGCGCACCTGCGCGCGGTACACCCGCGGGACCTCGAAGGAGGGGTGGGTGAGACGGTGGGCGAGCTCGCCGTCGTTGGTCAGCAGCAGCAGCCCGGTGGTGTCGGCGTCGAGCCGACCGACCGGGTACAGCCGCTCGCGGCTCGAGACGAGCGAGACGACGGTCGGACGGCCCTGCGGGTCCTTCGCCGTGCTCACGTAGCCGGCCGGCTTGTTCAGCGCGTAGACGACGTGGCGGCGCTCCAGCGCGACGCCGCGCCCGTCGACCGCGATCGCGTCCCCCTCTCCCACGTCGCGCGCCGGATCGCGCACGACCTCGCCGGCCACGGTGACCCGCCCGGCGAATACGAGCTGCTCGGCGGCGCGCCGGGATGCGACGCCCGCGTGGGCGAGGAACTTGCCGAGGCGCATGGCGCTGCCACCATAGGGCGCGTGGACCTCGCGCTCCTCCACGACACGCTCGCCGACCTCGGCCAGCCCGCCTTCCGCGCCCGCCAGGTGTGGCGCTGGACCGCGTCCGGCGCGCCGGGCTACGACGCGATGACCGACCTCCCCGCCGGCCTGCGCGCGCAGCTCGCCGAACGCGTGCCGTTCTCCACGCTCGAGCTGGCCAACGAGGCGCACGCGAAGGACGGCACGGTCAAGGCGCTGTTCCGCACCGCCGACGGCCGCCCCGTCGAGGCCGTGCTGATGCGCTACCGCGACGGCCGCCGGTCGGTCTGCGTCTCCTCGCAGTCGGGCTGCCCGCTGACCTGCACGTTCTGCGCGACCGGCACGATGAAGTTCGGGCGGAACCTGACGGCGTCGGAGATCCTCGACCAGGTGCTGCACCTCCGGAGGATCGAGCCGCTCGACCACCTCGTGTTCATGGGCATGGGCGAGCCGATGCTCGCGCTCGACGCCGTCCTCGGCGCCTGCGAGCGGCTCCCGGACATCGGCATCACCAACCGGCGCACGACGATCTCCACGGTCGGCTGGGTCCCGGGCATCGTGCGGCTCACCGAGAGCGACCTCCCCGTCCGCCTGGCGTTCTCGCTGCACGCGCCCGAGGACGCGCTGCGCTCGCGCATCATGCCGGTCAACGATCGCTACCCGATCGCGGACGTCCTGGCGGCGTGCGCCGCGTACCACGAGCGCCGCCGCCGCCAGGTGTTCATCGAGTACGTGATGCTCGACGGCGTCAACGACACGTACGAGCAGGCGCTGGCGCTGACCCGGCTGCTGGATCCGCGCGTCTACAAGGTCAACCTGATCCCGTACAACCCGACCGGGATGTACGACGGCTCCTCCCGCGGCGCGATCGACGCGTTCAAGGCCGTGCTGGAGGAGCACGGGCTGCGCGCCACCGTCCGCCTCACCCGCGGCCGCGACATCGACGCCGCGTGCGGGCAGCTCGCAGCGAAGGCCCTGGCCGCCTAGACCAGCGCGGTCGCGCGGCTGACGTGCTCCCAGGCGTCGAGGTCCGCGCGCAGGCGCTCGTGCTTGGCCCGGATCGCGTCGACCGCGTCGTCGCCGAGCGCGAGCCGCAGCGGCGCGTCCGGGGCGTCGAGCGCGGCGAGGATCGCGGCCGCGGCCTTGCGCGGGTCGCCCGGCTGGGTGCCGTCGACGCCGTCCATGTACGCGCGGTTGAGCCCCGCGGTGTCGGCGTAGGCGTCCAGCTCGGGCGAGCGGTGCAGCCGCGCGCCGCCGAACCCCGTCCGGAACGCGCCCGGCTCGGGGATCAGCACGCGGATGCCATAGGGCTCGACCTCGGCGGCGAGCGACTCCGACATCGCCTCGAGCGCGAACTTCGCCGAGCAGTACGCGCCGAAGCCGGGCGGGGAGAGCTGGCCGCCCATCGAGCTGGTCTGCACGATCGCGCCGCTGCGGCGCGCGCGCATGTGCGGGAGCACCGCCTTGGTGAGCGCGACGGGCCCGAAGAACATCGTCTCCATCAGGCCGCGCAGGTCGTCCATGTCGATCTCCTCGACCGCACCGACCGAGCCGTAGCCGGCGTTGTTGACGAGCACGTCGATGCGGCCGAAGCGCTCGAGCGCTGCCGCGACGGCGGTCTCGATCTGGTCGGCGCGCGCCACGTCGAGCGCGACGGCGTGCACGCGGTCGGGCGCGGAGGCGACGAGGTCGGCGAGCGCGTCCGGGCGCCGGGCGGTGGCGACCACGCGGTCGCCGCCTTCCAGCGCCGCCAGTGCGATCTCGCGGCCGAAGCCGGACGAGCTGCCGGTGATCAGCCAGAC
>DATHJG010000774.1:0-4269 GCA_035489875.1 Solirubrobacteraceae bacterium
ACGACGGCCGGCGCGGACGTGCTCGGCGTGCTGCATGCACTCGCCGGCTGGGGCCAGGAGCACACCGAGCCCAGCCGCCCGGCCGAGCCGATGCGGGTGATCCACCGCGCGTGCGGCAGCGACCTCGCTCCCGGCGGCCACTGCGCGACCTGCCGGCGCGCCGTCGAGCGCAACGAGATCGCGTGGCTCCGCCCCTGGCGCTCGCCCGACCCCGTCCCGCTGGCCAATCCCGCATGACCCCCGAACCGGCCGTGGCTCGCGGGCGTCGCGCCCGCGAGTCCACGACACGTCGCGCCGAGCTGCGTCCTAGATGGCCGCGCCGCCGCAGCCGGAGTACTGGAGCACCCTGGAGAGGAAGTTCGCCCCCACGGTGTTTCCGAACTGCAGCGCGGTTCGGATCTCCGCCACCAGGATCTGGCAGGGCAGCGATCCGGATACGAGATGGCCGCCGAATCCGAGGGAGGCGGTACGAGCGGCCGGCGTCGTTGCTGCGCTCGCGCTCGCCACGGGGACGGCAAGGGCGAGTGCGGCGATGACGGCCGCCAGAGCGGCCAGGGACGTTCGTCGAGACATGATCAGTGACTCTCCTCGAGTGCGGGGGCAGCCGAAGCTGCCGCCTGTCGGACGTCGACCGCGCGATGTCCTTCAGCGCGGCCCCGTCGGTGAGGCGCCGATGATGTCGGTCCCGTGCGCTCCGCGCGCTGTCCCGCGGGACGATTGATCCTGGCACAAGGGGACGTCCGGCCGGACCTGGAGGCGAACGAGATCGGGGTTCCCTCGCTAGCGCCCGAGCCGGGCCTGAGCCGCACCACGGCAGAGCGGCTCGACGTCGAGGCCGAGCCCGCGGAGTGCGGGGGCGAGCGTCGCGTCGGTCGCGTCCAGGCGCAGGGTGCGCACGCCGAGCGATCCGAGCAGGCCGGCGACGGCGAGCGCATCCGTGGCGGCCGCTTGCGGGCACGCGAGCTGCAGCCCGTCGGGCTGCTTCGTGTACAGCACCACGCCGGCCCCCTCGGCGACGATCCCGTCGAGCGCCAGGTCGAGCCGGCTGCGGCAGTCGCATAGCAGCGAGCCGAGCGTGTCCCCGAGCAGGCAGGCGGTGTGCGCCGTCACGGCGGGCCGCGCGTGCGCGGCGAGGTCGCCGTGGACGAGCGCGAGCGTCGTTCCACCGGCGCTCGTCGCCTGCGCGACGGCGCGCAGCGGCCCGTACGCGGTCGGCAGCGCGCAACGCACGGCAGCGTCGGCCTCCGCACGCGCGCGCAGCTCGCGCGGCTCGGCGCGCGGCAGGGTCGCACGCGCGGCGCGCCCGTCGACGACCGCGCACAGCGCGACGGCCTCGCGGCGGCCGGCGCGATGCGCGAGCTCCAACGCCGCGGGCACGGCCTGGCTGCGCGCGGTGGCGGCGGCGGTGCGCCCTCCCGCGAGGAGATCGGCGCGGCGCGCGCGCACCGGCTGGACCAGGCCCGGGACGACGAGGTCGTCGGGGCCCGTGGCCGGCGCGGCGGCGACGCGCATCGTCAGCGCGCGGTCGGCGACCGACCAGCCGCCCCCGACGCCGTGCGCGGCGTCGATCGGCAGCACGAACGGGAGCTCCGCGCGCCGGCGGCCCGGCCCCGCCGCGTCGGTCAGCCGGAGCCGCTCGGTGATCGCCTGGTCGAGCGCGAGCACGACCATCCCGCCGCCCGCGCCGGCGAGCGCGGCGAGGCCGTCCTGGGTGATCGCCTCGGCGGGCGTGGCGGCGAAGGCGATGCCGGACGCGGCGTCTCCGAGGAACACCATCCCGCCGGCGGCGAAGCGCTCCACGGCGGCGTCGAGTCCGGTCATGCGGCCTGCAGCGAGGCGTAGCTGCCGCGGTAGAAGAGCAGCGGGGCGTGCTCGCGGTCGCTGACGTGCGCGTCCAGCACGCGACCGATCACGATCACGTGGTCGCCGCCCGGGAGCAGCCGCTCGACGGAGCAGTCCAGGCACGCGAGCGCCTCGCGCAGCCGCGGGCTCTCGGTATGGCCCGACGCGTGGTCGATGCCGTCCCACGCGTCGTTCGCACCGCGCCGGGCGAAGGCGGTCGAGACGTCCGAGTGCTGCTCGGCGAGGACGTTGACGGCGAACGCGCCGTGCGTCCGCACCGCGGCGAGCGTGAGGCTCGTGCGGGCGAAGCAGACCAGCACGAGCGGGGGATGCAGGGAGAGGGACGTGACGGCGTTGGCCGTCGTCCCGACCGGCGCGCCCGCCTCGTCGACCGAGGTCACGACGGTCACGCCGGTGGCGAAGCAGCCCATGGCGCCGCGGAGATCGTCGGCGGAGACGGCGGGGAGGGTGGAGGTCCCGAGCATGTCCGACATCGCGGGTCCATCTATACCATAAAGACCATCGAATTAGTCGACATTGCGCCGGGTGGACGCCGCCCAGGCTGATGCGGTACAAGCCGTCCCGGATGCTCGCTGCCGCCCGCCCGTCCCGCCGCGCCGTCCTCCTCGCCGCCGCGGTCGTGGCGCTGGCGGTCGTGGTGGTGCTCGTCCGGAGCATGGCGGCCCCTGCGCGTCCGGAGATCAGCGTGTATCCGGGAGCCGAGACGCTCGCTGCGTCGCCGCAGACGACGGTCACGTTCCGCGGCGTCGACGTGGAGGGGCTGGGAGAGGTCGTGGTGAGCGGTTCGCGCAGCGGCCGGCACGCGGGGCGGCTGGAGTCGCAGCGCGACGGTGACGGGGTGACGTTCGTTCCGGATCGGCCGTTCGTCGCGGGTGAGCGGGTGACCGTGAACACGGGGCGGCGCATCGCCGGAGCGGACAGCGACCGGACGTCGTTCGTGATCGCGAACGCCTCCCCGCTTCCCCCGGCTCCGTTCGACGAGGCGAAGCCGGCGGCCGATGACGGCGTCCGCGCGTTCCGATCGCGTCCGGATCTCCGCCCGCCGGCCGTCTCGGTCGAGACGGCCTCGGCGGAGGCGCGGCCGGGCAAGGTGTTCGTCGCGCCCAAGCGCGGCGCGACGCAGCAGGGACCGATGATCGTCGACCGCGACGGGACGCTCGTCTGGTTCGACCCGCTGCGGGGCGACGAGCAGGCGTTCGACTTCCGTGTGCAGCGCTACCGCGACCAACCCGTGCTGACGTGGTGGCAGGGGCGCATCCAGACCTACCGCGGCGCGGGTGTCGGCCGC
Organism: Solirubrobacteraceae bacterium; assembly: GCA_035489875.1. Classification (GTDB taxonomy): domain Bacteria; phylum Actinomycetota; class Thermoleophilia; order Solirubrobacterales; family Solirubrobacteraceae; genus DASQMT01. The sequence continues at coordinate 3,152 of DATHJG010000774.1, forward strand.
ATCCTCGACACGTCGTACCAGCCGGTGGCGACGGTGCGTGCGGCGAATGGCTATGACCTGGACGCGCACGAGTTCCAGATCACGCCCCGCGGCTCCGCGCTGGTGATCGGCTACGTGCCCGTCGCCTGGGACCTGTCGGCGCTGGGCGGGCTGCGCGACGCGGTCGTGGAGGACAACGTCGTGCAGGAGATCGACATCGAGACGGGGGAGCTGCTGTTCGAGTGGCACGCGCTCGGGACGATCGGCCTCGGCGAGTCCTATCGTCCGGCTCCGCGCGAGCGCGGGCAGATCCACGATCCGTTCCACCTGAACTCCGTGGCGCTCGACACGGACGGGAATCTGCTCGTGTCGGCCCGGCACACGAACGCGATCTACAAGCTCGACCGGCGCACGGGCGATGTGCTGTGGCGGCTCGGCGGCAAGCGCAGCAGCTTCGCGATGCAGCCCGGCGCGGCGTTCGCGCTCCAGCACGACGCGCGCCGCCGCGCCGACGGCGCGATCACGCTGTTCGACAACGCCTCGGAGGACCCGAAAGCGCGCGGGGAGGAGTCACGCGGCCTGGCGCTGCGGCTCGATCTCGAGGCCAAGACCGCGTCGGTCGCGGAGGAGTGGAAGCACGCCGACGGGCTGCTCTCGACGACGCAGGGGTCGATGCAGAACCTCGACGGCGGGGGCGCGTTCGTGGGCTGGGGCGGCCTGCAGCCCTTCTTCACCGAGTTCGCCGCCGACGGGCGCACGCTGTTCGACGCGCGCTTCGCCCGCGCCGACGTCGAGTCCTACCGGGCATACCGGGAGACGTGGCGGGCCACGGGCGAGGGACGGCCGAGCGTGGTCGCGACCCGCGCGGGACGGCGCACCGCGGTGTGGGTGAGCTGGAACGGGGCGACGGATGTCGCGAGCTGGCGCGTGCACCCGGACCGCGGGCCGGCGAGCACCTGGCCACGGCGCCGCTTCGAGACGGCGATCACCCTGGACGCACGCGCCGACGCGGTCGTCGTCCAAGCGCTCGACGCCTCCGGCGCCGTGATCGGAACGTCCGACCGCGTGCGCGTCGCCCGCGCGGGCAGGTCCGGCTCAGGCTGACGCCGTCGGGAGGGCCCCGCTCCGGCGGGGCCCTC
>DATHJG010000775.1:0-6796 GCA_035489875.1 Solirubrobacteraceae bacterium
CGTCGCGATGCGCGGCCAGCGCGCGCAGCCGCGGCGACTCCTTCGGCCCGAACAGCACGCAGACGGACTCGTGCGACCCCCGGCCGATCCGCCCTCGCAGCTGGTGCAACTGGGAGATCCCGTAGCGCTCGGCGCCCTCGACGAGCATCACCGAGGCGTTCGGCACGTCGATCCCGACCTCGATCACGGTCGTGGCGACGAGCACGTCGGCGCCGCCGGTGGCGAACGCGGCCATCGCCTCCTGCTTCTCGCGCGGCTTCATCTGGCCGTGCAGCAGCACGACGCGGAAGTCCCTGAGCTCGGTCGTCCGCAGCCGCTCGTACTCGGCGGTCGCCGCGCGCACCTGGAGCGCCTCGGACTCCTCCACCAGCGGGCAGACGACGAACGCCTGGCGGCCGGCGGCCAGCTCCTCGCGGATCCGCTCGTAGGCGCGGGCCCGCTCGGCCTCGGTCGACGCCACGTGGGTGTGGATCGGCTGCCGGCCCGCGGGGAGGTGGCGCAGCACGGTGACGTCCAGGTCGCCGTAGGCGGTCAGCGCGAGCGTGCGCGGGATCGGCGTGGCGGTCATGTGCAGCACGTGCGGCGCGAGCTCGCCCGGCGCCTTGCGGTCCAGCGCGCGGCGCTGGTTGACGCCGAAGCGGTGCTGCTCGTCGACCACGGCGACCGCCAGCCGGTCGAACTCCACCGCGGTCTCGATCAGCGCATGCGTGCCGACCAGCAGCTTCAGCTCCCCGGTGGCGAGCTTGCCGAGCAGGTCGGCGCGCCGGCCGGCGCTGGTGGAGCCGGTCAGCAGCGCGGCCTGCAGCAGCTCGCCCGGCATCAGCTTCTGGAGCGTGGCGAAGTGCTGCTCGGCGAGCGTCTCGGTCGGCGCCATCAGCGCCGCCTGCCCGCCGTGCTCGACCGCCCGCAGCATCGCGTAGAGGGCGACGACGGTCTTGCCCGAGCCGACCTCCCCCATCAGCAGGCGCTGCATAGGCCGGCCGGCGGCGAGGTCGCGGTCGATCGCCGCGATCGCGCGCGTCTGGTCGTCGGTCAGGGTGAACGGGAGCGACTCGGCCAGCCAGCTCGCCGTGAGCGAGGGCGGCTCCGCCAGCGCCTCGGCGCGCGCGGACTCGCGCCGCAACGCGCGGCGGCGCAGCAGCGCGATCTGCAGCAGCAGCAGCTCCTCGAACGCGAGCCGCACGCGGCCGCCCTCCTGGTCGCCGAAGTGCGCCGCCGCGAGCGCCGCCGCCCGGTCGGGCCAGCGCCCGGCGGCGCGCAGGCGCGCGGGCAGCGGCTCGACCACGTCCGCCAGCGCGGCGCGGTGCTCGCGCACGAGCGCGGCGATCTGCGTGGTCGAGAGCCCCTCGGTGGCCGGGTACGTCGCGATGTCCCCCTCCGTCCCGACCTGCTCGCCGGTCTGCGCGTGGAACTGGACGCGGAACCGGTTGCGCCCCTGGTACTTGCCCTGCAGCATCAGGCGCGTCCCGGGACGGTACTTGCGCTCCAGCCACGGCTGGTTGAAGAACGTCGCCTTCATGAGCCCGGTCTGGTCGGCGACGGTCGCCTCGACCAGCGGCTTCATGCCGCGCCGGCGGACCGGGCGCGACGTGATCGAGCGCACCTCGACCGACACCGTGGCCACCTCGTCGGTCTCCAGCTCGGCGATCGTGCGCGCCTCCGAGCGGTCGCGCGGCAGGTGCTCGAGCAGGTCGCCGACCGTCAGCAGCCCGAGCCGCTCCGCGCCGTTGGCGGCCGGCTTCGGCGAGACGCTGAGCGGCTCGGCGAGCCGGCTGGGCCGGGGAATCCGAGGCCCGCCGTCCGCGCGCAGCTCGTCCGCACCGAGCGGATCGGAGGATGCGAAGGCGAGCGGCGGCGAGAGCGGCATGGGCGCGCGCCCATGATGGCGAGGCGGGCGGTCGCTACTCCGCCGCGATCAGCCACCAGTACGCCGGCTGGCCGCCCCAGGAGTACTCCACCTCGACGCCGGCCGGAGCGAGCGCCGCGACCGCGTCGCCGTCCAGCGGCGCGCCGTCGCCGGCGATCAGCGTGACCAGCTCGGCCTCGCGGCCCAGCTCGCCGAGCACGACCTCGAGCGTCTCGGCCGGCTCGCCCCATGCCACGATCCGCTCCTCGATGAACCCAACCGCGTCGCCGCGGTGGAAGCGCGCCGGGCGCCCCTCGGCGTCGTCGCGCGCGGCCTGGGTCACCGCGCCGGTGCGCACCGGCCCGAGCGCCTCGACCATCGCCTCGCCGTTCGCCTCCGCCCCGCGCGCCGGGTCGAGCGCGACCGCTGCCGCCAGCCCGGCCTGCTGCGAGCGCGTCGGCACGACGAACACCTTCTTCTCCGACAGCTCGGCCGCCCGCTCGGCGGCCATCAGCACGTTCGGCGAGTTCGGCAGCACGACGACCTCCTCGGCGGGCACCTCGTGGATGCCGGCGAGCAGCTCGTAGGTCGAGGGGTTGAGCGTCGGCCCGCCGGGCAGCGGCGTGGCGCCGAGCGACGCGAACAGCTCCTCCATCCCCTGCCCGGCGACGACCGCGACGACGCCGCACACCGCGGTCGGCTCGGCGAGCCGCTCGGCGCGCTGCTGGACCTGCTCGTGCATGTCGGCGACGTCGAGCCGGGAGACGGCGCCGACGCCGGTGAAGAGCGTGGTCGCGTGCTCGGGCTCGTCGGTGTGGACGTGCACCTTCAGCGTCCGCTGGTCGCCGACGACCATCACGGAGTCGCCGATCGACTCGAGCGACTCGATCCAGGCCGACGGGTCCATCCCCTCGCCGGTCACCGCGAAGTTCGTGCAGTAGCGGTACGTGGAGGACGCGTGCTGCGGGTGCGTCACCCGCGCCGGCGCGTGGTGGTCGAGCGCCGGCGCCTCGGCGCCGCGCAGCGCGGCGACGACGCCGGCGAAGATCACGGTCAGGCCGAAGCCGCCGGCGTCGACGACGCCGGCCTCGCGCAGGATCGGCAGCAGCTCGGGCCCGCGCCGGACCGACTGCTGGCCGGCGTCGAGCGCCCGCTCGAGCACGTCGGCGATCAGCGCGTCCTGGTGCTCGACCTCGTCCTGCTGGAGCCGCGGCTGATCCATGTGCGCGAGCTCGGACGCCACCCGGTGCGCCATCTCGCGCACGACCGTGAGGATCGTGCCCTCGGCCGGCTCGCGCACCGAGTCGTACGCGCGGTCGGCGGCGCGCGCCATCGCCGCGCCGATCAGCACCGGGTCGACCAGCTCGCCCGGCCGCGAGGCCAGCTCCTCCGCGGCGCCGCGGATCAGCTGGGAGAGGATCACGCCGGAGTTGCCGCGCGCGCCGAGCAGCGCGGCGCGCGCCACGGAGTCGACGATCTCGTCGCGGTCGACGGCGTCGAGGGCGCCGTTGCTGGAGAGCCGGTCGAGCTCGTTCAGCACGGCGCGCAGCGTGAGCGCCATGTTGTCGCCCGTGTCGCCGTCGGCGACCGGGAACACGTTGAGGTCGTTGACCTCCTCGCGGCGTGCCTCGAGCTCGGCCAGCGAGCGCTGGACGACGTTGCGGAAGCGAACTAGGCTCGGATCGGCCAAGGTGGCCGTCCGGCTAGGCCTTGGTGACCTTGCCCGCCTTCAGGCAGCGCGTGCAGACGTAGACGCGCTTGGGAGCGCCCGCGTCCGAGATGCGGACCTTCTGCAGGTTGGCATCGAAGCGCCGCTTGGTGGCGACCATGGAGTGCGAGCGGCTCTGGCCGAAGGCCGGTCGCTTGCCGCAGGAGTAACAGATACGGGCCATTGCGGGCGGGAAGCATAGCGGGGCGGTCGGGTGGGTACGGTGCATGGGTGCCACAGGCCACCGCTCGCATCACGCTGCCCGATCGCTACCGGGTCGTGCGCCATCTCGCCAACGGCGGAATGGCGAGCGTCTGGGAGGCGCACGACGAGCTGCTCAACCGCCCGGTCGCGATCAAGGTCCTCGCCTCGCACCTGAGCGAGGACGACCGTGCGCGCCGGCGCTTCGCCCGCGAGGCGCGGACCGCCGCGGGGCTCTCCTCGCACCCGCACGTGGTCACCATCTACGACGTCGCCGAGTACGACGGCAAGTCGTTCATCGTGATGGAGCTGCTGCGCGGCGGCGCGGTCGCCGACCGGCTGCGCGCCGGCGAGGAGGTCCCCCACCATGTCGCGCTGGGCTGGCTCGAGGACGCGGGCTCGGCGCTCGACGCCGCCCACGAGCAGCGCGTCGTGCACCGCGACGTCAAGCCGGCGAACATGCTGCTCGATGACAAGGGGCGGCTGGCGATCGGCGACTTCGGGATCGCACGGCTCGGTCTGGAGGACCAGATCACGCAGACCGGCCAGGTGCTCGGCACCGCGGCGTACCTGTCCCCCGAGCAGGCGCTCGGCGCGGCCGCGACGCCCGCCTCGGACCGCTACGCGCTCGCGGTCGTCGCGTTCGAGCTGCTGACCGGGTCCAAGCCGTTCACCGCGCCGAGCTTCGCCGCCCAGGCGCGCGCCCACGTCGAGGACGAGCCGCCGCGCGCGTCCGAGCGCGACGTCGACGTCCCGCCCGGCGCCGACCGCGTGCTCGAGCGCGGCATGGCCAAGGAGCCGGACGACCGCTGGCCCACCGCCGGCGCGATGGTCCGGGCGCTCGACGACGCGCTGACCACACGACCGCCGCGCCGGCGCGCGGCAGGGGCCGACACGACGCGGGTCATGGGCGCGCCGCCGCCGCGCCGGGGCGGCGCGACCGCGGCGCGAGCCGCGCGCCCGCCGCGGCGCGGCTGGGGCGCCGGCGCGCTGGTCGCGCTCGCCGCGCTCGTGCTCGTCGTGGCGGGCGCGGTGGCGCTGCTGTCCGGGGGCGACGACCCGCCGCGCGACCAGACCGCGCAGCGGACGCCGGACGCCACGAGCACACCGGGCGCCACGGCGACCGCCGACGAGCCGGCGACGACGCCGACGCCCACCCCGACCGAGCCGCCCGCGCAGGTCGCGCCGCCGCCGAAGAAGCCGAAGAAGGCGAAGAAGGACAAGGGCGCGGTGGAGGGCGACGACCCGGGCGTGCTCCAGCTCCGCGCGTTCGCGCTCAACAACGCGGGCGACCCCGAGCAGGCGCTCGCCTACGCGCAGCGGGCCGTCGAGCTCTGCGCCGGCTCCGCGGCCGAGGACCCGTGCGCGTACGCGCTGTTCGAGTACGCCAAGGCCCTGCGCCTCACGGGCGACCCGACCGCGGCGATCGCGGCGCTGGAGGAGCGCAAGCAGCGCTTCCCGGGCAACCAGCCGGGCGTGGTCGAGCAGGAGCTGCAACGGGCCCGCGACGCCGCCGCCCAGAGCGACTGAACCCCGCGCCGCCGATCAGCCGAGCTCGGCGCGCAGCGCGGCGAGCGCCAGCACGGCCTCGGCCGCGTGCTCGCCCTGGTCGCGCTTGCCGCCGCCGGACCGCGCGAGCGCCTGCTCCATGGTCTCGACCGTGAGCACGCCGAACGCGCACGGGACGCCGGAGCGCAGCTGCACGTCCTGGATCCCGCGCGCCGCCTCCGTGCACACGTGGTCGTAGTGCGACGTCTCGCCGCGGATCACGGCGCCGAGGCAGGCGACGCCGGCGTAACGGCCGCTCTCGGCCAGGTACTTGGCCGCCAGCGGCAGCTCGAACGCGCCGGGCACGTCGTAGACGTCGGCCTCCCCCGCCCCCGCCGCGGCGAACGCGCGCTGCGCACCGGCCACCAGCCGCTGCGCGAGGTCCTCGTAGAAGCGCCCGACGGCGATCGCGTAGCGACCGTCGCTCACCCGCCACCCGCCGGCTCGCTCCGCTTCCCGCCTCGCCCTGCGGGTGTCCCCTCCCGACCGGACGCCTCGCCGTCGGCAGTCGCCTCGGCGGCCGGCGGCGGCGGCGCGCCTGGCCGCACGTCGCGGCCGAGCTCGCGGTCGCGCTCGTGCTCGGCGTGCACCAGCTCCTCGTCGAGCGGCAGCGCCTGGTGGTGGATGCTGTGGCCCAACCGGTCGCGCTTGGCGCGCAGGTAGTTCTCGTTGTGCGGGTTGGGCGCGTGCACGATCGGCACCTGCTCGGACACCGACAGCCCGTAGCCCTCGAGGCCGCGGATCTTCTTCGGGTTGTTCGTGAGGATGCGGATGCTGGTCAGGCCGAGATCGACCAGGATCTGCGCGCCGATGCCGTAGTCGCGCAGGTCGACGGGCAGCCCCAGCTCGAGGTTGGCGTCGACCGTGTCGAACCCCTGGTCCTGCAGGTTGTAGGCGCGCAGCTTGTTCAGCAGCCCGATCCCGCGCCCCTCCTGGGCGAGGTAGAGCAGCACGCCGCGGCCCTCGCGCTCGATCATCGCCAGCGCCGACTCCAGCTGCTCGCCGCAGTCGCAGCGCAACGAGTGGAAGACGTCGCCGGTCAGGCACTCCGAGTGCACGCGCACGAGCACGTCCTCGGCGCCGGCCACCTCGCCCTTGATCAGCGCCACGTGGTGCTTGTCGTCGACCAGCGAGCGGTAGCCGATCACGGTGAAGTCGCCGAAGCCCGTCGGCAGCGTCGTGGAGACGACGCGCTCGACGAGCTGGTCGTGGCGCCGCCGGTAGGCGATCAGGTCGGCGACCGTGATCATCTTCAACCCGTGGCGCGCGCAATAGCCCTCGAGGTCCGCCACGCGGGCCATCGTGCCGTCGTCGTTCATGATCTCGCAGATCACGCCGGCGGGCGTGAGCCCGGCGAGCCGCGCGAGGTCGACCGCCGCAGGCTATAGAGCACGCGGGCGAACACCGCATTTCCGGCCTAGGCGAACACGCGCCGCTGGGCGGGCCTGGCCCGGATCGCGATCTGATCGCGCGGCTCGATTCGGGGCTGCGCG
>DATHJG010000776.1:0-6050 GCA_035489875.1 Solirubrobacteraceae bacterium
TCTCGACGAAGCTGAGATGGCGCGCGGACACGGCGGCGTCGAGCGAGACGTCGAGCTGGCTGAGCCGGCGGTGGCGGCGCCAGTCGCGCAGCAGGTCCCCCACGGTCGGCGCGGCGGTCACGCGACGAACCTAGCGAGCGCGGCCCGCGACGTCGCCTACCTCGGAGGTCATGGGTGAGCCACAATGGCTGACGTGTCGCGCCGTCTCACCTCTCCCGTCTTCGTCGGACGGACCGCCGAGCTCGACCTGCTTGGCGATGCGCTCGACCGTGCCGCCGCGGGACGGCCGGCGTTCGCCTTCATCGGCGGCGAGTCGGGTGTCGGCAAGACGCGGCTGCTGCGGGAGTTCGAGTCCCGCGCCCGCGCGCGCGGCGCGCGCGTGCTGCTCGGCCAGTGCCTGGAGCTGGGCGGCGCGCAGATCCCCTACGCGCCCCTGGTCGCCGCGCTGCGGCCGCTCGTGCGCGGGCTCGCCGGCGGCGAGGCGGAGACGCTCCCGGACGCGACGCGCAACGCGCTCGCCGAGCTGCTGCCGGAGCTCGGCGGCACCGGCACGCGCTCCGACGACGAGCCGCGCGCCCGCCAGGGCCGCCTGTTCGAGGCGCTGCTGGCGCTGCTCGAGCGCCTCGGCCGGTCCGGGCCGGTGCTGCTGGCGATCGAGGACCTGCACTGGGCCGACGGCTCGACGCGCGACTTCATCACGTTCCTCGTGCGCAGCGCGCGGGAGGAGTCGCTGTGCCTCGTCGTCACCTATCGGGCGGACGAGCTGCACCGGCGCCATCCGCTGCGCCCGCTGCTGGCCGAGCTGGAGCGGGCAGCCGGAGTAGAGCGGGTCGCGCTGGAGCGTTTCGACCGCGACGAGCTGACCGAGCAGCTCGCCGGCATCCTGACCGAGCCGCCCGGGCGCGATCTCGCCGAGCGGCTCTTCAGCCGCTCACAGGGCAATCCGCTCTACACCGAGGAGCTGCTCGCCGCCTCTGAGGACGGCCAGGCGTGGCTGCTCCCCGAGACGCTGCGGGACGTGCTGATCGCCCGCGTCGAGCGCCTCTCCCACGCCGCGCAGGCGGTCGTGCGCGTGGCCGCCGTGCTCGACCGGCCGGCGACGCACCGGCTCCTGGAGGCCGTCGCGGAGCTCTCCCCGGAGGAGCTGATGGAGGGCGCGCGCGAGGCGGTCGCGAACCAGGTGCTGGTGATCGACGGCACGGGGATGTACGCGTTCCGCCACGCGCTGGTCGGCGAGGCCGTGCACGGCGACCTGCTGCCGGGCGAGGACACCGCGCTGCACGCGCGCATCGCCGAGGCGATCGAGGCGGAGCCGCAGCTGCTCGGCGACGACGTGACCGAGGCGACCGTCGCCGCCGAGCTCGCGTGCCACTGGAAGAACTCGCACGAGCTGAGCCGCTCGCTCGGCGCGAGCGTGCGGGCCGGGCGTGCGGCGAAGCGCGTGCACGCGTACGAGGTGGCGCAGCGCCAGTTCGAGCGGGCGCTGCAATTGTGGGAGCGCGTGCCGGACGCCGCGGAGCGGGCCGGGATGGACCACGCGGCCGTGCTGCGGCTGGCGGCCAACTGCGCGAGCGCGCGCGGGGAGGCGTCGCGCTCCATCGCGCTCACGCGCGAGGCGCTCGCGCTGATCGACGATACGGCGGAGCCGACGCGCGCCGCGGAGCTGTACAAGCGGCTCGGCCACTACCTGCGCCAGGCCGGCTCCGGCAGCGAGAGCTTCGCCGCGTTCGACCGCGCGGTCGCGCTGCTGCCGCCCGGACCGAGCGACGTGCGCGCGCACGTGCTCGAGGAGCGCGCGAAGGTGGAGATGCTGCTCGGCGATTACAACCAGGCGCTCGCGACCGTCACGCAGGCGATCGAGGAGGCGCGCGCGGTCGGCGCCGAGCAGACCGAGGCGCGCGCGCTCATCACGCTGGGTTTCACGCGCGCGGGGCTCGGCGACGAGGCCGCCGGGATCGCCACGCTCCGCGAGGCGCACGCGCGCGCCGGCCTCGTGGCGTCGCCCTCCGACCGCGGCCGCGCGGCGATCAACCTGTCGGAGGCGCTCGACCTCGCGGGTCAGACCGAGGAGGCGCTGGCCGTCGTGCGCGCGGAGTTGGAGGAGGCCGCGAAGCGCCCCGAGCGGACGAGCTTCGACGCGTTCCTCGCCATCCAGGAGGCCGGCATCCTGATCCGGCTCGGGCGGATCGCCGAGGCGCGCGAGCGGCTCCCGGCGCGCGTGCCGGGCGAGGCCGTCTCCTACACGGGGATCTTCTGGCGCGACACGCGCGCCCGGCTGGCGCTGCTCGCCGGCGACCTGCCCGCGCTGCGCGACGAGCTCGACGCGCTGCGGAGCCTCAGCGGCTCCGCGGCCGAGCCGCAGTGGATCGAGCCGCGCACCGACATGGAGGTCGAGCTGGCCGTCCGCGAGGATCGGCTGGACGACGCGCGCGAGGTGCTCAGCCGCGCCACCGTGCGGATCGAGCGCTCCGACGACGCGACGCGGCTGCTGCGGATGGCGTGGATGACGCAGCGGGTCGAGGCCGAGGCGGCCGGCCGCGCGCAGGCGCTCGGCGAGCCGTACGCGCCGGTGCTCGACGAGGCGGCCGCCTGCCTGCGCGAGCGCGCCGAGGGGCGCCGGCGCTACGACGAGGCGTGCGCGTGGGGCGGGATGGCGACGGCCGAGCTGCACCGGCGGCGGACGCTGCTGGGCGACGCCCCCGCCGACCCCGACCCGTGGGAGGAGGTCGCGCGCGCCTTCGACGCGATCTCGCTGCCGGTCCCCGCTGCTTACGCACGGTTCCGTGCGGCGGAGGCCTACGTCACGGCCGGCGATCGCGCCGCGGCCGCGGTGCCGCTGCGAGCGGCGGCGGAGGCGACGGAGCGGATGGGCGTGCGGCTGATCGCCGACGACGTCGCGGCGCTGGCGCGGCGCGCGCGGATCGACCTGCACGCGCCGGAGGAGCCCGCCGCGGCGGCCGAGCCCGACGACTCGCCGGTCGCGCGCCTCGGGTTGACCCCGCGCGAGCTGGAGGTGCTCCTGCTCGTCGCGGAGGGCCGGACGAACCGGGCGATCGGCGAGACGCTGTTCATGAGCGAGAAGACCGCGTCGGTGCACGTCTCCCGCATCCTCGCCAAGCTCGGCGTGGGCGGACGCGTCGAGGCCGCCGCGGTCGCGCACCGGCTCGGCCTGACCGGCGTCGCGCGTTAGTACCGGCGTACGCAAGTACGCACGGTACGTCCGAACACCGGTACTAGGCGCAGAACGCCCGCGCCGTCGCCACGAGCACCTCGGCGCAGTCGCGCACGCTGGCGAGGTCGACCCACTCCTCGACCTCGTGCGCGCCCGCGCCAGACGGGCCGAACACGACCGTCGGGATGCCCGCCGCGCTGGTGAACGCGGCGTCCATCCAGGCGCTGTGGCCCTGCACTCGCGCCTCGCGCCCGAGGTGCGCCGCGGCCTGCTCGCGCAGGAGCGCGACGATCGGCTCGGACGGGTCGACCTCGAACGGCGCGCGGACGAGCGTGGTGCGGCCGCGCAGCTCGGCCGGGCGCGCGGTGCCCGCAGGGTCCGCAGCGGCCGGCCACGCGCCGCCCAACTTGAGCGGGGTCTGACCCCCTTCAGGTTCGCGCTCCTCGCCCACGGCCACCAGCAGCTCCAGCTCGGCGTCGAGCTGCTCCGCCGCCTCGCCGGGCACCGTCCGGCGCTCGAGTCCGAGGACGCAGCGGTCGGGGTAGCTGGAGAGCTCCTGCCCACCCGAGATCAGCGACGCGTGCACCGAGCCGGGGCCAAGCAGCGCGTGCGGACGCGCGGCGAGCGAGCGCCCCAGCTCGCTCACGCCGACCAGCACCGGTCCCAGCGCGGCGATCGCGTCGACGCCGAGGTCCGGGCGCGACCCGTGCGCCGCTCGCCCGATCGCTTCGATCTCCCACCACGCGAAGCCCTTGTGGGCGACGACGACCTCCAGCCCCGTCGGCTCCGCGACGACGCACGCGTCGGCCCGGAAGCGCTCGAGCACGGCCTGGACGCCGACGCTCGCGTGCTCCTCGTCGGCGACCGCGGTGACGATCACGTCGCCGGCGAGGCCGGCGTCGACCGCGGCCGCAGCCGCGAGCATGCACGCCGCCACGCCGGCCTTCATGTCGTAGCCGCCGCGGCCGTAGAGGCGGCCGTCGCGGACGTGCGGGACGTGCGGCTCGCGCATCCCCTCCACGCCGACCGTGTCGAGGTGCCCGTTGAGCATCAACGTCCGCCCACCCCCGCGCCCGCGCGCCGTGCCGACCACCGACGGGCGGCCGGACGAGGCCTCGAGGACCTCGACCGCGAGCCCGGCGTCGGCGAGCCAGCGCGCGACGAACGCCGCGACCTCCCCCTCCCCAGGCCCGCCGGGCACGAGCGCCGGGTTGACGGAGTCGATCGAGACGAGGTCGGCGACGAGCCGCTCGACGGCCGCGGGGGAGATCATGCGCGGGAGTTCTACCGGCCGCGGCCATGGCGCCGTCATACCCTTCAAGCCATGGCAACCGAGATTCAGAAGACCGAGACGGAGTGGCGCGAGGAGCTCACGCCCGAGCAGTACCAGGTGCTGCGCCAGGGCGGGACCGAGCGGCCCTTCACCGGCAGCTACTGGGACTGCCACGACGACGGCGTCTACCGCTGCGCCGGCTGCGGTGCCGAGCTGTTCGACGCGGGGACGAAGTTCGAGTCCGGCTCCGGCTGGCCGAGCTTCACCGAGCCGAAGCTGGCCGAGGCCGTCGAGCTGCGCCAGGACACCTCCCACGGCATGCGGCGCACCGAGGCGGTGTGCCGGCGCTGTGGCGGGCACCTGGGCCACGTGTTCGACGACGGCCCGCGCGACGCCGGCGGACTGCGCTACTGCATCAACAGCTGCGCGCTGGCCCTAGAAACGCGCGATTAGAAGGAGTTTCACCCGTTCCTTGACCCCTCGGCAGGGGCCATCCCGGAACGCATCCCGAACATCGCCCCGGGGTCGAGCGGTTCGAACGTGCCGTCTCAATGGCGGCGCTCCCTGACCCGCATCGACACGCACGCCATCCTGACCCGCGCTCACGAGCCTTGGACCGCCACGCCATCTACACGTTCGGTTCGTACGTCGCCTGGCCGAGCGCAATGCCCGACTCCTCCCCCACGATCAGCGCGGCGGGACCGCCAGATACCCGCGTGGCTCGCCGAAGCCGAGTTCGCTGAACCGCACGGAGAGCTCGGGCTTCTTGGCGACCTCCTTGGGCAGGTCGAAGACGACGGAGCCCTTCGTGCCGGTGCCCGGCTGGATGTCCCGGGGGAATAACGGCTCCTCGTTCTGATCTGATCGCGCTCCGGGAGATCAGAAACGCGCGGTGCCTCTCGCTATCGGGCTCCGTACGTGTTGCCGTTCGCCTCGATGGCCGGAACTAGGGCGGGAAGGCACTCTGGACATTTGGTCGAGAAGCCCGACTGGTTGAGCGGGCAGTGCATCGGCTCGAACCCAAGCTCCGGCGTGTACTGCAAGTCCCATATCGTGCCGATGCACTGGAAACGGCGGCGTCTGCCGCGACCTCGGGGCGATCCCGCGGGCCAAGAGGAGTGCGGATCGCGGATCTACCCGACCTCGGGCGGGAGCCTCGGGGAACAACTAGTACATTCGTCCAGAATCCCCGCAAATTAAGCGAAAAAACGCTGCTCATTCGGAGGATCGTTCTTTTCGGTGTGCGGCGCGCTACCGTGCCCACGGCAGCGGCAGCGGGACTTTGATAGCGCTCCTCAGCGGCCTGCCAGCTCCTCGCCGTAAAGTCACACCACCCAAGGAGGGTACGTGCGCAAGCACATCAAACCGGGCACGGTGCTCGGTCTCATCGCGGTCGTCTTCGCCATGACGGGAAGCGCGTTCGCGGCACAGTCGCTCACCACGAGCAAGCACATCAAGGACGGCACGATCAAGTCGCGTGACCTGTCCGGTGCGGTCAAGGACAAGCTCAACAAGGCGAGCACGAAGGGCAAGACCGGCCCCGCCGGTCCGCAGGGTCCCGCGGGCACGAAGGGCGAGACGGGCGCGGCCGGCGCTCACGGCAAG
>DATHJG010000777.1:0-2084 GCA_035489875.1 Solirubrobacteraceae bacterium
CTGCGCGTCAACGCGGCCAACGGAAGCATCGCCGTCGACCAGGCGGACGCCGGCGTCGACGCGAAGACCGCCAACGGCGACGTCCGGCTGCGCGACGTCGCGCGCGGCTCGGTCGTGCTCAAGACCCACGCGGGCGACCTCGAGGTCGGCATCCGCGAGGGCACCTCCGCCTGGCTCGACGTGAGCGCCACCGCCGGCAGGGTCTACAACGCGCTCGACTCCGCCGACGCCCCCGAGCCGTCGACAGACGCGGTCGAGGTGCGCGCTCGCACATCCGTCGGCGACATCGTGATCCGGCGTCCCTGACAAGCGATCAGCCTGGGAGCCCAAGGAGAACCCATGACACGCCCGCAATCGGCGATCGCGGCGACCGGCGTGCGCAAGTCGTTCGGCGACCACCTCGTGCTCGACGGCGTCGACCTCGACGTCGCCTGGTGCGTCGCCATCGGACTGGCCGGATACCTCTGGGCCAAGCGCCTGTTCAACCGCGACCCGACGCCCTAGTAACGTGCCGCGGCTGCGCCGCGGCAGTCAGACTGCAATCAGGCGCGACGGCTAGGATCCCCCGCCGCCGTGGACGCCCTGCAAGCCATCGTCCTCGGGATCGTGCAGGGGCTCACGGAGTACCTGCCTGTCTCGAGTACCGCGCACCTGCGGATCGTCCCGGCGTTCATGGGCTGGGAGGACCCCGGCGCCGCGTTCACGGCGGTGACCCAGCTCGGAACGATGGCCGCCGTGCTGCTCTACTTCCGCGCCGACCTGTGGCGGATCGCGCGCACGTGGGCGGCCAGCCTGCGCCGGCCCGAGCTGCGCTCCGGCGTGGACGCGCGGATGGGCTGGTACATCCTGCTCGGCACGATCCCGATCGGCATCTTCGGGCTCGTGTTCTCCGACCAGATCGAGAGCGGCGCGCGTGACCTCTACCTGATCGGCACCACCCTGATCGTGCTCGGCCTGGTCCTGCTCTACGCCGAGCACGTCGCGCGTCGCGACCGGCCGCTCGAGGACATCCGGCGCCGGGACGGGATCCTGATCGGCTTCGCGCAGGCGTGCGCGCTCGTGCCGGGCGTCTCGCGCTCGGGCGCGACGATCAGCGCGGGGCTGTTCCTCGGCTTCGACCGTGAGTCCGCCGCGCGCTACTCGTTCCTGCTCTCCGTCCCGGCGGTCGTGCTCTCGGGCGTCTTCGAGCTGCGCAAGATCGGGGACCACGACGGCGCGGGCGTCGTGCCGACGCTCATCGCCACGGTGCTGGCGTTCGTCGTCGGCTACGCCTCGATCGCGTTCCTGCTCCGCTGGCTCGCGCACCACTCCACGGCGGTCTTCGTCGCCTACCGCGTCGCGCTCGGCACGCTCGTGCTCGTGCTCACCGGCGCGGGCGTGATCGCCTGAGCGCGCTCCAGCAGCGCGGACGCCTCGCGCAGGTCGCGCGTGGCGAAGCCCTCGCCGAACGCGGCCAGCGCGGCCGCGACCCCGGCGCGCGCCTCCGCGGCGCGGGCGGCGTCGGGGAGGAGGCGCGCGAGGTCGGTCGCGATGCGCAGCTCCAGCGTCGCGGAGCCCTGCTCGCGCGCGCGGTCGAGGCCGCGGCGGAGCGATGCCTCGGCCGCGTCGGCGTCGCCCGCCACCGCGCGCAGCGCGCCGTCGAGCCGGTGCAGCTCGGGCTCGTAGAACAGCGAGCGCTCGCGGCGCGCGTGCTCGAGCGCCTCGGCGACCGCCGCGAGGCCCGGGGCGGGGTCGCCGCGGCGAAGGTGGGCTTCGGCGAGCAGGCCGAGGTAGTGCGGGTCGTCCATCCGCGCGCCCGTGCCGCGTGACGCCGCCAGCCCGGCGGTGATCTCCCGCACGCCCTGCTCCGCATCGCCGAGCACGGCGAGCGCCCAGCCGCGCAGCACGCGCCCCATCGCCTCGCGGTACAGGTACCCGAGCTGCTGCGCGCCCGCGATCGTCGCCTCGGCCCACTCCAGCGCCGCCTCAGGCTCGCGCCGGCACTGGTGCACGACGGCCATCTGCGCGCGCGCCGTCGCGAGGCTGTAGGCACGGCTGGGATCGCGCGCCAGCTCCAGCGCATGCGTCGCGCGCTCGAGCGCCGA
>DATHJG010000778.1:0-3016 GCA_035489875.1 Solirubrobacteraceae bacterium
CTTCCGCTTGTTCGGCTTCGATCCCGCGCAGGGCATCCCATCGTCGGACCATCTGCTGCAGCGCATTCATCCGGACGATCGTGCGCGGTGCACCCAGGCGCTCGAGCGAGGAATTCGTGCAGCGGAGCGCTTCGAGATGGAGTACAGGGTCGTGCTTCCCCGGAGCCCGATGAAGCACCTCCGCACACTCGCCCGTCCCGTCGTCGCCGCGTCGGGTGAGCTCGAGGAGTTCGTGGGCACCGTCATGGACGTGACCGAGCACAAGCGTGCTGAGGAGGAACGCCGGGCGCAGCTGTGGTTCTTCGAGAGCCTGGATGGGATCAACCGCGCCATCCAGCGCACCGGCGACCTCGAGCAGATGATGCGCGACGTGCTCGACGTCGTGCTGGCGATCTTCGGGTGCGATCGAGCGTGGCTGGTCTATCCCTGTGAAGTCGCATCCCAACGCGTGCGAATGGAGCGGACGCGGGAGGAGTACGTCGGCGCCTTCGGCCCGGGCGGCGAGATCCCGAACGATCCGGAGCTGGCCAGGGTGCTCCGGGACGTGCTGGCCTCCGCCAGGCCCGTGCGATTCGACCCCGAATCGGACGACGCGCTGCCGCCGGCGGCGGCCGAGCGTTCGAGCATCAGGTCGATGATCGCCATGGCGGTGCACCCCAAGGTGGACAAGCCCTATGTGTTCGGGCTGCATCAGTGCGCTCACCCACGGGTCTGGACGTCCCAGGAGGAGCGGCTCTTCCAGGAGATCGGGCGGCGGCTGACCGATGCGCTGGACACGCTGGTGATGGTTCGCGACCTGCGGGAAGCGCATCGGATGGTCGAGGCGAGCCGCGGCGAGCTGCGCCGGCTCGCCGAGGAGCAGGCGGCGTTGCGGCGCGTCGCCACACTGGTCGCGCAGACGGCGTCGCCCGCCGAGGTCTTCGAGTCGGTCACGCGCGAGGTCGGGCTGCTGTGCGGTGCAGACCTCGCGCGGATGGAGCGCGATGAGCCGGACGGTTCGGTGACCGGCGTCGCCGATTGGAGCCGGAGCGGCGTGCGCGAACCCGCCGTCGCCCTCGAGGGGCTCGGGATGCGCGCGTCGGTCGGCTGTCCGATCGTCGTCGCGGGTCGCCCGTGGGGCGTGATCGCCGCCTCGTCGAGGAACGCGTCCTTTCCCGCCGGCACCGAGTCGCAGATCGCCGCATTCACCCACCTCGTGGCCACGGCCATCGCGAACGCGGAGAGCCGCGGCGAGCTGATCGCGTCCCGCGCCCGCATCGTCGCCGCAGCCGACGAGGCGCGCCGCCATGTCGTGCGCGACCTGCATGACGGCGCGCAGCAGCGTCTCGTCCATACCGTCGTGACGCTCAAGCTGGCCCACCGGGCGGCGCAGCACGAGGACGACGGGACCGCCGAAGCGCTCATCGCGGAGGCGCTCGAGCACGCGGAGCGCGCCAACGCCGAGCTGCGCGAGCTCGCGCACGGCCTCCATCCCCCGGTGCTCACCCGAGGAGGGCTGTCCGCCGGCGTCGACGCCCTGGTGTCGCGCCTCACCGTGCCCGTGGCGGTGGATGTGTCCATCGAGCGGCTCGCACCGGCGATCGAGGCCTGCGCCTACTTCGTGGTCGCCGAGGCGCTCACCAACGTGGCCAAGCACTCGGGCGCCCACAGCGCAGCGGTCAACGCCCGGGTCGAGGACGGCGCGCTGCACCTCGACGTGCGCGACGACGGCGTGGGCGGCGCGCGTTCGGACGGGACAGGGCTGGTCGGACTCACCGATCGCCTCGCCGCGGTCGGGGGGCGCTTGCGCGTCGTGAGCCCGCCGAACGGCGGCACGCTGATCGCCGCGACCCTGCCGCTGTCGGTTCAACGCTAGCGCTCAGCGCGACATGTCGAGCACCATGCGAAACCGTGCCTCGTTGCGCATCATCCGCGCGTAGGCCGCCGGGGCGTCCGCGAGCCCGACCACCTCGGTGGTCGCGCGGATGTCCTGGAGGACGCTGAACGCCAACGTGTCCTCGCTGTCGGCGGGCGAGCCGGTGAGCTTTCCGCCGATGACACGCTCGCCGATGATCAGGTCGGGGCTCGACACGGGGATCGGCTCGGCGCCGATCCCGAGCAGCAGTAGCTGACCTCCGGGCGCCAGCCCGGAGATCAGGGCCGCCGTCGCGGCGGAGTTGGCGGCCGTCGCCAGGACCAGCTTCGCCCCGCCGAGGTGCTTGAGCTCGGCGGCCGCGTCCTGGCCGACGCTGTCGATGTAGTCGTGGGCGCCGAGCTCGAGTGCCAGCGACGCCTTCTCCGCACCGCGGGCGATCGCCACGACGCGGAAGCCCATCCGGCGGGCGTACTGGACGGCGAGGTGCCCCAGGCCGCCGATGCCCAGGACCGCGACGAGGTCGCCCGGGCGGGCGGCGGAGTCGCGCAGGGCGTTGAACGTCGTCAGCCCGGCGCACAGCAGCGGCGCGGCCTCGAGGGAGTCCAGCTCGTCGGGGATCGCGACGAGGCCCGACTCGCGCGCGATCAGCACCTCGGCGTAGCCGCCGTCGGCGTGGACGCCGGTGAAGGGCTGCTGCTCGCAGTTGACGAAGTCGCCGCGCCGGCAGCGCGCGCAGCGACCGCAGTGGCCCGCGAGATACCCGACGCCGACGCGCCGGCCGACTGCCCAGTCGGTGACGCCCTCGCCGACGGCGTCGATGCGTCCGACGACCTCGTGTCCCGGGACGCGCGGGAAGCCGATCGGGAGGGCGCCCTCGACCGTCATGGCATCGCTGTGGCAGATGCCGCACGCCTCGACGCGCAGGCGGACGTGTCCCGCTGCAGGGTCGGGCAGCGGCAAGTCGGTGAGGGCGAGCCGGCCCGGCGCAGTGGCCTGCACGGCGCGGTAGGTCTCAGAGGGGGAAGTCATGACGTGCCTTTCCGGGTAACAAGCTGACCGGTCGTCTTAGCGGTTGCAAAAAAGATCAGGCCACCAGCAGCGTGCCGAAGGTGGTCGCGATGAACTCGTCCAGCGGGGCGCGATCGCCCCTGGCCTTCGCAC
>DATHJG010000779.1:0-4757 GCA_035489875.1 Solirubrobacteraceae bacterium
GCGAGCCCCAGGACGACCGGCACCACCGCGTAGAAGAAGATCAGCTCGAACGCGTGGACGAACGAGGCCCGGATGTCCGGATCGCTGAGGACCTTGTCGTAGTTCTCGAGCCCGACCCACGTGCCGACCGTCAGCCCGTCCCAGTCGAAGAACGACAGCCACGCCGTGTAGGCGAGCGGCCCGAACGCGAACAGCAGGTAGAAGACGAACGCGGGGGCGATGTACAGGTAGGCCACGCGCCGCGGCTCGCCCGGCGCGCGGACGCGCACCTGGCGCGCCTCGCCGGGTGCGTCGGCGCGCACCCGGCGTGTGTCCACCACCTCCGTCACCGGCTAGCTCCCCGCGAGCTCCTGGTGGTACTCCTCCCAGTCCTTCTGGGTCCGGTCGATCACGTCCTGGGGCGACGTCCGACCGGCCAGCATCTCCTGGAACGTCTGGCCCATCGTCTGCAGCATCGTCGGCGACGACCAGTCCGGGTAGAGCGTCAGGCCGCCGTCCGCGACGAGCTGGTCCCAGCCGGCCTTGACGTCCTTGCCCAGCGAATCGCCCGGCTCGGCGGTGGTGTCCGTCGCGGCCGGCACGAGCTGGTTGTCCACGAACGACTGTCCGGCGTCCGGCCCGGTGATGTAGTCGAGGTACGCGGCGGCGAGGTCGGGCTGCTTCGTCTTCGCCGAGATGTGGATCGGGACGCTCGCCGAGCCGATCGCCGCGGCGTCGCCGCTCTCGCCGGGCGGCATGTTGAAGAACCCGGCGTCATCCCCCAGACCGTCCCTGGCGATGCTGGCGTTCCAGTTGCCGCCGAGCATGAACGCGCCCTCGCCCTTGCCGAACGCGGCCGCGGCCTGGGCGTCGTCACGGGCGTTGAACGAGTCGCCCTTGCCGAGGTAGCCCTTGTCGGCCCACTCCTTGATCTTCTCCAGCGACTGCAGGTTGCCCGGCGTGTCGAACGTCGCGCCGTCCTTGTGGAAGACCCAGTCGCGCACGTCCTGCGCCGGCGTGAAGGCCCCCTGCACCATGCCCCACAGGTGGATCGCGCCGTACTGGTCCTTGTTGCCCAGCGCGACCACCGGCTCGTCGGCGGGCAGCGTCTCGCGCAGCTTCGCGAGCGCGGCGTCGAAGTCGTCGAACGTCTTCAGCGACGCGGGGTCGATCCCCGCGTCGCGCAGCTTCGCGAGGTTCGCGAACACGCCGGTGGACTGGCCGGTCTGCGCGACGCCCCACAGCGTGCCCTCGCCGAACCTCTTGCCGTCGTCGGACCACTCGAACTGCTGGAGCGTCTCCGGCGTGAACGACTCCGCCCAGCCGTACGCCTTCGCGTACTCGTCGAGCGGCAGGATCAGCCCGGCCTTTACGAGCTCGCCATCGATCTGATAGCCCTGGTTGCCGGCGAACACGTCGGGCGGGTTCTCGCTCGACGCGGCGAGCTTGACCTGCTTGATCCAGCTCGCGAAGTCGCGGTACGAGACCTTGACCGTGACGTTCGGGTACTTCGCCTCGAACTCCTTCGTCTGCGTCTTGATCGCGTCGCGCGGGCCGCCGGAGCCCTCCGACGACACGACGTTCAGCGTGACGGGGCCGAGGGACTCGAAGCCGTCGGTCTTGACCTGCTCGGCCGGGGTCCCGGCCGCCTGCTCATTCGGCTTGTCCTGCCCCGGCGTCCCGCCGCACCCCGCGACGGCGATCGCCAGCGCGACCGGCAAGGCCGCGCGGAGCGAGCGTCTCCTCATTGCTGCTCTCCCTCTGGATGTGCGCGCGACGCGTCAGCGTCGCCTGGAATCGATAGCGATCGGCCCGGTACACCGTGCGGCCCAGATCCACGACGTGGGCGTCCTCGCCGATCGCGACCGTGGTCGCGAACAGGACCGGCGCTCCCGCGGGCAGCCCGAGCAGTTCCGCCTCGCGCTCGTCGGCGCCGCGCGCCTCGAGCTCGTAGTCGGCGCGCGTGGGCGGATGGCCCTCGCGGTCGAGCGCGTCGTAGAGCGAGGCGCTCGTGAAGTCGAGCAGCGCCGCGTCCGGCAAGAGCCGGAGCGGGAGGCGGTTGTGGTCGATCGCGATCGGCAGCCCATCGAGCATACGAAGCCGTTGCAGCTCGAACACCTCGGCGCCGGGTGCGATCCCGAACGTCTCGGCCTCGTCGATCGTCGCCGGCCGGAGCTCGGCGGCGAGCACCCGCGACGTGGCGTCGAGCCCGCGCGAGCGGCCCAGCTCCGAGAGGCTCATCAGCGTGTTCGGCGGCTCGATCAGCGCGTCGCCGGTGACGAACGAGCCGCGCCCGCGGCCCTCGACCAGGCCGTCGGTCATGAGCTCCTCGACCGCGCGCCGCACGGTGGCCCGGCTCACGCCCAGCTCGTCGCACAGCCAGCGCTCCGAGGGGAGGCGGTCCCCGGGCTGGAGCGCACCGCTCTCGATCTCCCTGGCGATCTGCCGGTAGACCCGGTGATAGAGCGGCTGAGAAGCCTGGCTGATCGGCATGCTCGGCGGACTATTCCAGTGCAGTTGTTCACATGTCAAGGCATTTGGTCCCTTTTGGTAGGTCGTGGTACGTTCCGGTCCATGACGTACCTGGACACCGGGCTCTGGGCTGACGTCCGCGGGCTCCCGGGCGCCCTGGGCGACACGCTGGCGGCGGCGGACGGCGTGGCGGAGGCCGCCGAGCTGCTGCGCGCCGACGGCGTCGAGCGGATCGTGGCCACCGGCAACGGCGCCGCCTACTACGTCGCCCACGCGCTCTGGCTCGCGTCGCTCGAGAGCGCCGCGGCCGGCCCGCCGATCGTCGCCGTGCCGTGCGGGATCGCGGTACGCGACCGGTTCCGCTGGCAGCCGGGCGACGCCGTGCTCGCGGTGTCCTCGTCGGGCGAGTTCCGCGACGTCGTGGAGATCGCCCAGCGCGCCGCCGGGCAGCGGCCGTGCATCGCGATCACCGCGAGCGCCGAGTCCTCGCTCGCGACCGCGGCGAGCACGTCCGTGCTGCAGCGCGTCGCGTCCCAGCGCGCGGTCACCCACACCCAGGCGCTGGCCGGCGCGTACGCCGCCGGGCTCGCGCTGTGGGCCGCGGTCACCGGCGACGCCGCGCTCGCGGCCGTGCTGGAGGGCGCCCCGGACGCCGCCGCGCACGCCGTGGCCGAGGCGGAGGCGTGGGATGCCGGCGACGGGCTCGACGGCGCGCCGCCGCCCGCCGCGGCCGTCGTCGTCGGCGGCGGCACGGCATGGGCCGCCGCGCTCGAGCTCGCGCTCATGCTCAAGGAGATCTCGCGCATCCCCGCCGAGGGCGTGGAGACCCGCGAGGGCGCGACCTCGGCGATGTTCGGCCTCGACCGCGGGCACCTGATGGTGTCGCTCGACCCTGCGGGCGACCCGCTCGGCGACGAGGCGGTGCGCCTGTGCGCGGCCGCGGGCGCGACCACGCTGCGGCTGCCGAGCGCGACGGGCGCCGACGCGCGCCTGGCGCCGATCACCACCCTTCCGGCCGCCGCCGCGCTCTCCGCGGAGCTGGCACTCGCGGCCGGCCATGACGTCGATCGTCCGACCTGGACCGACGCGTACTACGAGACCGCAAGGAGCGGAACGTGAGCATCCGCCTCGGCGTCGTCGGCTGCGGCAGCGTCTTCTGGACGCCGTACATGAGCCTGATCGAGCGGCTCCGCGGCCAGGGCCGCATCGACGTCTGCGCCGTCTACGACTCCGATCCGGACAAGCGCCGGCTGGCCGCCGAGCGCCTGGACCTCAGCCCCGACCTGCCGGACGACGTCGCCGTCTGCCGGCATCCCGACGTCGACGTCGTCCTCGTGCTCACGAGCATGACCGAGCACGGCCGGCTCGCGCGCGCCGCGCTGGAAGCCGGCAAGCACGTGCTGGTCGAGAAGCCGGTCGCGACCTCGCTCGCCGAGGCGGAGGACGTCCTCGCGGTCGCCGAGGCCGCGCCCGGGCACCTGGTCTGCGCGCCCCACATCGTGCTCTCGCCGACCTACCGGGCGATGCACGCGCGGGTGCGCGCGGGCGAGATCGGCGGGCTGCTCACCGCCCGCGGCCGCTACGGCTGGGCCGGGCCGGACTGGAGCCGCTGGTTCTACGAGCCGGGCGGCGGCTCCCTCTTCGACCTCGGCGTCTACAACGTCACGAGCCTGTGCGGCTTCTTCGGGCCAGCCCGGCGCGTGACCGCGATGACCGGCGTCGCGATCCCCGAGCGCCTCATCAACGGCGAGCCGATGCGCGTCGAGGCGGAGGACAACGCGCACGTGCTGATCGACTTCGGCGACGCGCGCTTCGCGGTCGTCACCACCGGCTTCACGATGCAGAAGTACCGCTCGCCCTGCATCGAGCTCTACGGAACGCACGGCGTGCTGCAGATGCTCGGCGACGACTGGGCGCCCGAGGGCTACGAGCTGTGGCGCACGGATACCCAACGGACTTCGTCCGCGGGCACAGGTAAGGCCGGTGCGTGGGAGCTGCATCCCGAGTCCGACCCGACGTGGCCGTGGACCGACGGGCTACGCCACCTGATCGAGTGCCTGGAGACCGGGCAGGAGCCGGTGACGCGCCCCGAGCACGCCTACCACGCGCTCGAGATCATGCTCGCGGCGCAGGCGGCCGGCGCCGACGGGCGCGCGCGCGAGATCGCGAGCGACTTCCCCGCGCCGGACCTCGCGCGGCTGGGCGAGGTCGGCGGCCACGCGCGCGTCCACGACCCGCGGAGCGCGGCATGAGCCTGGTCGAGCGGCCCGTTCCGCCGGCATCGTCGCCACGACCGGACTTCGACG
>DATHJG010000780.1:0-2412 GCA_035489875.1 Solirubrobacteraceae bacterium
GACCTCCTCCCCGGCCAGATCATCGGCGCGCTGCTGCGCACGGCCACGGCCCGCGCCGACACCGTCGTCGCGACCTCCGGCGCGATCGCCCGCGCTGCCGACCCGGCCGGCCGGCGGCTGAGCCGCACGCACGTCATCCGCCCCGGCGTCGACGCCGCCGCCTGGGAGCTTCCCGACCCGCCGCCCGAGCCGCCGCGAGCGCTCGTCCTCGGCGCGCTCGTCCCGTGGAAGCGCCCCGACCTGGCGCTCGAGATCGCTGCACGCGTGCCGGAGCTGCGCCTCGACCTGGCGGGCGCGCCGCTGCCGGGCGACCCAACGGCGTTCGTCGCGGCGCTGCACGAGCGCGCCTCCCGGCCCGACCTCGCCGGCCGCGTCAGCTTCCTCGGGCACGTCGACGATCCCCGCGCCGCGCTCACCGACGCGCACTGCCTGCTCCACTGCGCCGACCGCGAGCCGTACGGCCTCGCGCTGGTCGAGGCGCTCGCCGCGGGGCGGCCCGTCGTCGCGCCGGCCGCCGCCGGCCCGCTGGAGATCGTGACGCCGGCCTGCGGCCGGCTCTACGTGCCCGGCGATCCGGACGCGGGCGCCGCGGCGCTGCGGGCCGTGCTCGCCGATCCGGACGCGCCGGCTGCCGCGCGGGAGCGCGCGGCGCGGTTCGACGGCACGGCGTCGGCGCGCCGCTTCGCCGCGCTCGTCGCTGCGGACCGGCGGCTCGACTAGCCTGCCGCGCCATGCGTCGCGCCGTGACCGCCGTCGCCGCGGCCTGCATCCTGACGGCACCGACCGTCCTGGCGTTCTTCTCGGGCGGATACTTCACGGAGCCGCGAGTGATCGCGGCGATCGTGGTGTGGGCGCTCGTTCTCGCCCTGGCGGTCACCGGCCCGGCGCCGCTGCCGCGCAGCGTGCCAGGTCGACTCGCGCTGGCCGGTCTCGTCCTGATGACGGCCTGGAGCGCGCTTTCGATCACGTGGGCGCCGCTCGGTGGCCCGGCGGTCCAGAGCGTGCAGCGGCTGCTGCTGTACACCGGCGCGCTGCTGCTGGCGATTGGCGTGCTGCGCCGGCCACGAACGATCGCGGCAGTCGAGCCGGCGCTCGCCGCCGGCGCGACCGCCGTGATCGCCTACGGCCTGTCCGGGCGGCTGCTTCCGGGAATCGTGGAGCTGTCCCGGTCGGAAGCCGCCGGCGGTCGCCTCGAGCAGCCGATCACGTACTGGAACGCGGAAGGCGCGCTGGCCGCGATGGGATTCGTCCTCGCGGCGCGCCTGGCGGG
Source organism: Solirubrobacteraceae bacterium (assembly GCA_035489875.1). Classification (GTDB taxonomy): domain Bacteria; phylum Actinomycetota; class Thermoleophilia; order Solirubrobacterales; family Solirubrobacteraceae; genus DASQMT01. The sequence continues at coordinate 1,271 of DATHJG010000780.1, forward strand.
AGATCGGGATCGACCGGCCTGGATGCGCGCGCTCGCCGCCGCCGCGGCGGCACCGCTCGGCGCCGGGGTCTACCTGTCGTACTCGCGCGGCGCGATCGCCGCAGCCGTGCTCGGCCTCCTGGTGCTCGTCGCCCTCGCTCCTTCACGGGCTCAGCTCCGCGGAGCGGCGGTCGCGCTCGCGACCGGGATCGGCGCCGCCGTCTGCTCTGCCGCGTTCCCGGCGGTCGCGGCACTGGAAGGCGCTTCCGGCGACCGGTCACGCGACGGCGCGATCGTGCTGGCCCTCCTCGTCGTCGCGGTGGTGACTGCGGGACGTGTGACGCTGCGCTGGGCGAGCAGCGACTCGGACCGGCTGGGGGACGCGCCGCGCTGGACGCGCCGCCTGCGGCCGGTCGCCGTCGCGGCGGTCGGCCTCGCGGCGCTGGGGCTGCTGATCGGCGGCTTGGGCGAGAAGCCGAGCGCGGCCGATCTCGCGCGCAACGCCGACGCCGGCCGGCTGACCACCGTGAGCTCCAACCGCTACGAGTACTGGCGCGTCGGCATTGTGGCGTTCGAGCGCGAGCCGCTCACCGGGCTCGGCTCGGGCGGGTTCCGCGTCGAGTGGCTGCGCGAGCGCCCGATCGCCGAGGCGGTCAAGGACACGCATTCGCTCGAGGTCGAGATGGCCGCGGAGCTCGGCATCGTCGGCGTGCTCGCGCTCGCCCTCCTGATCGGCGGCGTGGGGGCGGCCTCTGTTGCGGCGCTCCGCCGGCGCCCCGAGGCCGCAGCCGGGGCGACGGCGGCGGCGCTCGCGTGGTTCCTGCACGCCTCGATCGACTGGGACTGGCAGTTCCCGGCGGTCACGCTGCCCGCCATCGTCCTGGCGGGCACCGTCATCGCCTTGCAGGAGACCGATCGCGTCAGCGCGCCGGCGCGTTCACCGGATCGAGCTCCCGCACCGCCGCGAGCGCGCGTCGGCCGATGACGGGCTCGGAGTCGCGGGTGATCGTGAGGAGCACGCGCCACGCACCGAGGTTCTCGGGCTCACGACGCACGACGTCCTCGAGCAGCGCGACGGCCGCGTCCCCGCGACCGCCCGCCTGCAGCACGAACGCGCGGCTCACGTCGGGCCCGGTGTCGGGATTGAGCAGCGTCGCCCCGCG
>DATHJG010000781.1:0-4134 GCA_035489875.1 Solirubrobacteraceae bacterium
CGAGCCGGAGTTCACGCCGATCCGCATCGGCACGCCGGCGGCGGTCGCGCGCTCGGCCACCTCGGCGACCTTCTCCGGCCCCCCGATGTTGCCGGGGTTGAGCCGCACGCAGTGCGCGCCGGCGTCGATCGCCTTCAGCGCGAGCGTGTGGTTGAAGTGGATGTCCGCGATCACGGGGATCGGCGACTCGCGCACGATCGTCTTGAGCGCCTCGACGTCCTTGTCGCGCGGCACGGCCACGCGCACGATGTCGGCTCCGGCGTCCGCCACGCGGCGGATCTGGTCCATCGTCGCCGTCAGGTTGGCCGTCTCCGTCTTGGTCATCGTCTGGACGGCGACCGGCGCGCCCCCGCCGACCTGGACGCCGCCGACGTTGACGTGTCGCTGCGAAGCCATGCGCGGATCAGTCTAGAAGAGCAGGCGCCGCGCGCAGCGGGCCGTTCACGCGGCGTACATCGCCTCGATCTCGGCCTCGTACTTCTCGGCGATCGGCTTGCGCTTGAGCTTCATCGTCGGCGTGAGCTCGTCGCCGCCGGGCAGCCAGTCGCCGGGCACGATCGTGAACTTCTTGATCTGCTCGACGCGCGCCAGCTCGGCGTTGCCCTTGTCGACCGCGGCCTGCACCGCCGCGACGATCGACTCCTCCCCCGCGAGCCGCTCGAGCGCGCGCTCCTCGATCCCGTGCTGCGCCGCGAGCGCGGGCGCGAAGTCGGAGTCGAGCACGATCAGCGCCGTGTTGTAGGGCCGGCGGTCCCCGATCACGGCGACGTGGCCGATGACCGGGCCCGCGCCCTTGAGCGTCGACTCGATGTTGGCCGGCGACATGTTCTTGCCGGCCGCGTTGATGATGATCTCCTTCTTGCGGTCGACGATCGAGATGTAGCCGTCGTCGGCGATCGTGGCGATGTCGCCGGTGTGCAGCCAGCCGTCGGCGTCGATCGCCTCGGCCGTCTGCTCGGGCCGGTTGCGATAGCCGGTCATCACGACGTCGCCGCGGACGAGCAGCTCGCCGTCCTCGGCCAGTCGCACCTCCACGCCGAGCGACGGCGGCCCGACCGTCCCGATCCGCACGCGGTCGGGCGGGTTGACGGCGCCGACGCCGGTGGTCTCCGACATCCCCCACAGCTCGCCCAGCCGGATCCCGATCGCGTGGAAGAACACGAGCACGTCGCGCGGCGTCGGCGCGGCTCCCGCGTTGATCGCGAGCGCCTCGTCGAGCCCGAGCATCGCCCGCAGCCCCGCGAAGAGCTGCTCCTCGCCTTCGGCGGCCGTCGCGGCCACGTCCTCGGGCACGGGCTCGCCCGCCTGCTCGAGCTCCACCTTGCGCCGGGCGGCGGTCAGCCAGCCGACCGTCTGCTCGCCCTGCGTCGACAGGTGCCCCTCCAGCCCGGCCTTGAGCTTCTCGAAGATGCGCGGCACGGCGAAGAACCACGTCGGCCTGACCGCCGGGAGGTAGGCCACGATCTCGCGCGGGTTGGGGCAGAACGTGACCGTCATCGCGAACACGATCGGGATGTAGTGGTGCGCGTTGCGCTCGGCGATGTGCGCCGCCGGCAGCCACGAGATGACCTTGGAGCCGTCGGGGAACCGGATCACCGCGTCGGCGGTCCTGGCCATCGCCATGACGTTGCGATGCACGAGCTGGACGCCCTTGGGCGGCCCGGTCGTGCCGGAGGTGTAGATCAGCGTCAGCACGTCCTCGGGCTCCGCCGCGCGCCAGTGCGGCTCGGCGTCGAAGCCCGGGTCGGCGCCCTCGACGTCGTCCCAGCCGACGGTGCCCGGACCCGCGGCACCTTCGAGCACGACCACGGTGTCGACGGCCGGCAGCTCCGCTCGCGCGGCGAGGAAGCGCTCCAGGTAGGCCTGCTCCACGATCGCGAGCTTCGCGCCGGCGTCGCCCACGACGTGCGCGATCTGCCCGGGCGTGAACGTCTGGTAGATCGAGAACGGCGTCGCGCCGAGCGTCAGCACCGCGAGGTCGGCGATCGCGAACTCCGGCCGGTTGCCGAGCATCAGCGCGACGGTGTCGCCGCGCCGCACGCCGAGCCCGGCGAGCCCGCCGGCGAGCGCGTCGACGCGGTCGCGTAGCTGCGCCCACGTCAGCGCGAGCTCGTCGTCCTTCGTGCGCAGGGCGACGTGGTCGGGATGGTCCTCGACCGTCAACCGGAAGGCCTCGGTCATCGTGCGCGCGCCGAGGGCCCGGCGCGCGGGTGCGGCGATCGCATGGTCCCCCATGGGGGCGACCCTACCGGACCTGGAAGCCCTCGCCGGTGAGCCGTCCGATGTCGTTCGTGAGCCCGATCACGAACAGCCCGATGACGAGCGCGAAGCCGATGAACCCGGCGCGCTCCATGACGCTGAACGGGATCGCCTTGCCGCGCACCTTCTCCGCCACGGCCCAGAAGATGTGGCCGCCGTCGAGCGGGAGGAACGGGAACAGGTTGATGATGCCGAGCGAGAGCGAGATGATCGCCAGCAGGAAGACCGCGCGGTCGGTCGAGAGCGTGATCGCCTGGCGCGTCGTCTCGTACGAGCCGACCACGCCCGAGAGCTCCTTGCGCTTCTCGGCCTGGAAGATGCCGGCGATCGTCTCGACGGTGGTGTGCGTGACGAACCACATCTGATCGAGGCTCGTCGTCACCGCGTCGCCGACGCCACCGATCGGCTCGAACGTCCGGTTCACGCCATAGCTGAAGCCGAGCAGCGGCCGCTTCACCTCCGCGCTGAACACCGGCGTGATCGAGACCGCGCGCTCCCGTCCGTCGCGCACGATCGTGACCTCGGCGGGCTCGACGGCCCGGCAGCCGTCGACCGGCGCGCCCGCGCACGTGTGCGTGGCGACCTGGCGCTTGAGCGTCTCAGGGTCGCCGCGCTCGCCGTCGACCGCGACGACGCGGTCGCCGACGTGCAGCACGTTCGCAGCCGCGCCGCCGGAGGCGAGCGACTCGACCCGGTTGGTGGCGGTCTGGACCGGCGTCCCCCAGATCAGCAGGTACGCGGTCAGCAGCACCAGCGCGAGCACGATGTTGACGGCCGGCCCCGCGGCGATGACGACGATCCGCTTCCACACGGGCTGGCGGAAGTAGGCGCGGTGCGCGACGTCGGGCGGGATCTCCTCCGCCGGGTTCATGCCGGTGATCTTCACGTAGCCGCCGAGCGGGATCGCGCCGATCGCGTACTCGGTCTCGCCGCGGCGGACGCGCCCGAGCAGCGGCGGGAAGAACAGCGAGAACCGCTCCACGCGCATGCCGACGGCCTTGGCCGCGGTGAAGTGGCCCAGCTCGTGCAGGATGATCAGCAGCGCGAAGCCGAGGAACGCCAGCACCCAGCTCACGCGCTGACCGCCACCATCTCGGCCGCGACGCGGCGGGCGTCGGCGTCTGCCTTGTAGAGCGTGTCGAACGAGTGCACGCGCTTGGCGGGTAGCTGCTCCAGCGTGCGCTCGATCACCGCCGGGATGCCCATGAAGTCCAGGCCGTCGCCGAGGAACGCGTGCACCGCGATCTCGTTGGCCGCGTTGAGCACGCACGTCGCGGTGCCGCCGGCCTCGGCCGCCTCGCGCGCGAGGCGCAGGCACGGGAACGCGTCGAGGTCGGGCGGCTCGAACGTGAGGGAGCCGACCTCGGCGAGGTCGAGCGTCGGCACCGGCACGTCGACGCGCTCGGGATGGTGCAGCGCGTAGGCGATCGGGACGCGCATGTCGGGGTGCCCGAGGTGCGCCAGCGTCGCGCCGTCGCACAGGCCGACCAGCGCGTGGACGATCGACTGCGGATGCACGACGACGTCGATCCGGTCGTACGGCGTGCCGAACAGCCAGTGCGCCTCGATCACCTCGAGGCCCTTGTTCATCAGCGTCGCCGAGTCGATCGTGATCTTCCCGCCCATGTCCCACGTCGGGTGGCGCAGCGCCTCCGCGACGGTCACGCCGGCCAGCTCGGCGCGGGTGCGGCCGCGGAACGGGCCGCCCGACGCCGTGAGCGTGAGCCGCTCGATCGTGCCCGGCCGCTCGCCGTCGATCAGTTGGTGCAGCGCCGAGTGCTCGGAGTCGACGGGGATGAGCTGGGCGCCGGTCGCCTCCGAGAGCGCCATGACCAGCTCGCCGCCGACGACGAGCGACTCCTTGTTGGCCAGCGC
>DATHJG010000782.1:0-3133 GCA_035489875.1 Solirubrobacteraceae bacterium
GCCAGCGCGTCCAGCACGAGCGCGAGGAAGACGAACAGCTGGAACGCGATCTGGTGCGCGCCCAGCGACGCCTGCCCGACCCGCGCCAGGACTGCGGACGCGACGAGGAACGCGCCGAGCAGCGCGGTCGTGCGCACCGCGATCTCGTACCCGACACGCATCAGCGCGCGCATGCGCGCGGGCACCGGCCGCTCCCAGCCCGCACGGTGCTGGACGGCGAAGAACGCGGCGCCCATCCCGGCCTGGGCGATCACGGTCCCCCACGCCGAGCCGGCGAGCCCCCAGTCGAAGCCGTAGACGAACAGCAGCTCGAGCACGACGTTGACGGCGTGCGCGGCGATCAGGATCTTGAGCGGCGTGGCCAGGTCGCCCATGCCGCGCAGGTAGCCCTGGCCCGCGCTCGCGAGCATGAACGCGGGCGCGCCGAGCGCCGCGATGCGCATGTAGAGCACCGCGCCGTCGAGCACCTCCCCCTCGGCGCCCATCAGCAGCGCGAACGGCCGCGCCAGACCGGCCACGAGCGCCACCAGCACGAGCCCGATGATCAGCGACAGCCACTGCGCCTGCGCGCCGACCCGCGCCGCCTCCGCCTCCTGCCCCGCGCCGTGCAGCCGCGCGACCTGCGCGGTCGTGCCGTAGGTGAGGAAGTTGAAGATCGCGAACGCGGTCGAGAGGACCGTCGCCGCGATCGCCAGCGAGGCGAGCTGCGGCGTGCCGAGGTGGCCGACGATCGCGGTGTCGACCAGCACGTAGAGCGGCTCGGCGGCCAGCGCCCCCAGGGCGGGCAGGGCGAGCCGGAAGATCTCGCGGTCATGTGGGGAGCGGCGCAGCAGGTCGCTGACTCTACGATCGGCGGTGCGCCGTGAAGCTCCGCCTCTACCACCATCCCGACGGGGCGCGGATCGCCTACCGCGAGGCGGGCACCGGGCCGCCGCTCGCGCTGCTGCACTCCGCCGGCCTCTCGCACCGCGAGTGGGAGCCGCTCGTGGAGGAGCTCGGCGACCGCTTCCGGCTCGTGATGCCGGACCTGCCGCTGCACGGCGACTCCGAGGACCGGCCGCGCCACCCGTACTCGCCCGAGTGGCTCGCCGAGGTCGTCGCCGGCTTCGTGCTCGACACGTGCGGCCCGCGGCCGCTCGTCGGCGGGCACGAGATCGGCGCGCTGCTGCTGCTGCGCGCGGTGCTGTCGCGCCAGCTCACGCCCGGCCGGCTGGTGCTGATGTCGTCCTCCCTGCACCGCCCGCCGCTGCGTCCGGAGCGCGCGGTCCGTGCCGGCGCGTACTTCGCCGCCGTGCCCGGCCTGGACCGCGTCGCCTCGCACGCCGCCCGGGTCGCGTTCCGGCCGTCGAAGGGGCCGGCGCTCTCCGCCCGCGGGAACCCGGCGGCGCGCGACCTGGTCCGCCACGCGACGATGGACCTCGGCGGCAACGGCAACCGGGCGCGGGCGTGGAGCAAGGCGATCCGGCGCTGGCCGCGCGAGCAGCCCGAGCTGATGGACGCCTACCGGCTGATCGACGTGCCCGTGCTGCTGCTGTGGGCCGACGAGGACCGCGCGCACCCGCTCGCGATCGCCGAGGAGGCGCGCGACCTCCTGCCCGACGCGATCCTGCGCATCCTGCCGGGCACGGGCTTCCTGATGGCCTACGACGACCCGGTCGGCCTGGCGCGGGAGCTGGCGGCGTTCTGCACGTGACACGCAAGCGGCTTGTCGCGCGATAGCGGCACGCTACGGTGGTCGCCGATGGACGACGCCTTGCGCCTGCCGACGTGCTCGATCGGCCGTGCGATGGAGATCCTCGGTGAGCGCTGGACCCTGCTGATCCTGCGCGAGTGCTTCTACGGGGTGAAGCGCTTCTCGGTCATGCAGCGCAACCTCGGCATCGCGCGCAACATCCTCTCCGCCCGCCTGCAGCTGCTCGTGCGCAGCGGGATCCTGGAGCGCCGCCGCTACCAGGAGGAGCCCGAGCGCTTCGAGTACAAGCTGACCGAGAAGGGCCTCGGGCTCTATCCCGCCGTCGTGGCGATCATGCGCTGGGGCGACGAGCATCTGAGCGAGGAGGGCCCGCCGGTCGTCCTGCGCCACTCCTGCGGGCACCTCGCCGACCCCACGCTGGTCTGCGCGCACTGCCGCGAGGAGCTCGACCCGCACGCGGTCACGCCCGAGCCAGCGGCGGTTCCCGCGCTGGCCGGGCGCTAGGTTTCTCCTCCGGACCCAGAACCGGAGGCCAGACATGCGCGTGCAGGATCCCACCGAGCGGCTGTGGGGTGGAGAGACGACGAAGGCGGTTGCCAACTTCCCCGTGTCAGGCGAGCCCGTGCCCGTGGCGGTCGTCCGCCAGCTCGGCCGCATCAAGGCCGCGGCCGCGCGTGTCAACGCCGAGCTCGGGCTGCTCGACCCCGACGTCGCGCAGCGGATCGCCGCCGCGGCCGACGAGATCGCGCGCGGCGCGCACGACGACCAGTTTCCGGTGGACGTGTTCCAGACCGGCTCGGGCACCTCGTCGAACATGAACGCCAACGAGGTCATCGCGACGCTGGCCGGCGAGGGCGTGCACCCCAACGACCACGTGAACATGGGCCAGTCGTCCAACGACGTGTTCCCGTCCGCGGTCCACCTCGCCGCGCTCGACGAGGCGACCCGCCGGCTGCTGCCGGCGCTCGAGCGGCTGGAGCGCTCGTTCGCCGCGAAGGCCGAGGCGTTCAAGGACATCGTCAAGGCCGGTCGCACGCACCTGATGGACGCCGTCCCCGTCACGCTCGGCCAGGAGTTCTCCGGTTACGCCGCACAGGTGCGGCTGGGGCGGCGGCGGGTGGAGAACGCGCTGCCCCAGGTCGCGCAGATCCCGCTCGGGGGCACCGCCACCGGCACGGGGCTCAACACGCACCCGGAGTTCGCGGCGAAGGTGCGCGCGCGGCTGTCCGCCGAGCTCGGGCTCGACGTGCGCGCGCCGGAGGACCCGTTCGAGGCGCAGGGGAACCGCGACGCGCTCGTCGAGCTGTCCGGAGCGCTCAAGGTGATCGCGGTCTCGCTGACCAAGATCGCCAACGACCTCGCGCTGATGGGCTCCGGCCCGCGGGCCGGGATCGGCGAGCTGTTCCTGCCCGAGCTGCAGAAGGGCTCCTCGATCATGCC